>JAFRSL010000222.1 GCA_017427625.1 Synergistaceae bacterium
ATACCCGATACCCAATACCCAATACCCAATACCCAATACCCAATACCCAATACTATTATGTGCATACTTTTCATGTTTTGTCAAGAGTGAGACTGCCTGTTTGCATGATGCACTATTCCGTTTCATTCACCTATGTGTGAAATTTAATCCTTTCTGAAATTTTGTGACTTTGCATTTAGATATTTTACACTATGAAAGTTTAGCAGGCCATGATGAATTTACAGGGGAATTTTACAAGAAGACGGAAAAAGTTTTTTCTTCTTCATCGCAATACCAGTAAAATTATGTTTGCAATATAGAGCGATTGTGAATAAAATTATCTCTGTTCAATTATCAAATTTTCAACAAATTCTATATGTCAGGAGCGTAATAGTTATGCAGATTGATATTAACAGCAGACTCATAGCACTAATCGGAACACCTCTCGGCCAGTCATTCGCCGCCCGTATGCAGAACTCAGCATATCAGGCCGCCGGATTCAACATGGTCTACTGCTACTGTGAAGCAGACAGCACCCACCTCAAGGAAATCATCGACGGAATCCGCTACATGCCCACCTTCCTCGGCTGCGCTGTAACGAAGCCCAACAAAGTCGAAGTCATGCAGTACCTCGATGACTATGATCCCCTCTGCAAGAAGATGGGAAGCTCCAACACCGTCGTCAAGACCGCTGAAGGCAAGCTCGTCGGCTACAACACAGACGGATACGGCGCACTCAGGGACATTCTTGAGCAGGGCTGCACGATCAAGGACAAGGTAATGTTCTCATTCGGCGCGGGCGGAACTGGCAGGAGCGTTTGCCTCGAACTCGCTGAAGCCGGCGCAAAGAGAATCTACATCTCCTCACGTTCAGAGATGTGCGAGACCCTCAGCAACGAGATCAACGGATTCTACCCCGGCGTCTGCGTACCCATTCGTTCAGCAGATGAGGCAGCAATCGCAAAGGCTCTCGGCGAGACAGACATCATTCTCAACCTCTCAGGTCTCGGAATGCGCGGCAAGGAAGAGTACACCTGCGTCGACAAGAAATACCTCAAGCCCTCACACGTTTGCTTCGATGCAACGTACAACCCCGCAATCACACGTTTCCTCAAAGAAGCCGCTGAGGTAGGCTGCAAGACCATCAACGGACTCGGAATGACACTGTATCAGGGTCTCCGTCAGATTCAGCTCTGGACAGGCGGAAAGGCCGTTCCACTGGATGTAATGCGCCAGACCCTCGAGACAATCATGAAGGAAAAAGAAGGCAAGTAGGAAATTGGAATCATACCGCCGCTAACACATGGGCGGTTCGTTCATTCACACGAAAGGAGAAAAATTATAATGGCACGCAAATTTTCATTAGCATACCTCACAATCCCCGGAACTAACCCGATGGATCAGATCAAGATTGCCAAAGAGGCCGGTTACGATTACGTCAGCCTCCGCACAATCCCGATGCACCTTCCCGGCGAACCCTCGTTCCTCCCGCAGGACGACCCCAAGCTCTTTGCTGACATCAAAGCAGCACTCAAAGAGTACGATATGCCCCTCATGGACATTGAGCTTGCACGTATCCGCAAGGATCTTGACATCAACGAGTACAAGCCCGCTTTCGAGGCAGCCGCGAAACTCGGAGCAACTGACGTTCTCGGTTCAGTCTGGACACGCGACCGCAAATGGTACACAGAGACAGCCGGAAAAGTCGCAGACATGGCAAAAGAGTTCGGCCTCATGTTCAACATCGAGTTCCTTCCTTGGGCGGGCGTAAGAAACCTTCAGGAAGACATCTCCCTCATCGATGACCTCTACAGGGACAACGTTTTCGTGATGGTTGACACGCTCCACGCAGGACGCGCAGGCGTAACAGGCTCAGAGCTTGCAAGAACGCCGAGAAAGTACTTCCGCTTCATTCACCTCTGCGACGGACCCGCTGGCCCCGCAACTGAAGACATGCCGAAGGGCGACCCCGTACTCGACAACATCAAGGACGACCTTATGCTCTTCACAGCACGTGAGGGAAGAATGTACCCCGGCGAGGGCGCAATGGCAATCGCTGACATGGTGAAGGCAATGCCCAATATCCCGCTTTCGATCGAGCTTCCTAACTTGAAGGAAATCAAGGCTCGCGGAGTTGCAGGACACGCAAAGCAGTGCCTCGATGTAGCAAAGAAATACTTTGCCGCGAACGGAATCGACTAGGCCATGAAGACACTTAATGTACGCGGTGTAGAACTTGGCGCGGGTGTCCCGAAGACGATCGTCCCGATAGTCGCAAAAACTAAGGCCGACATTCTCGCAAAGGCAAAGGAGATCACACAGCTTCCGGCGGATTTGGTCGAGTGGAGAGCGGATTTCTACGAGGATTTGTTCCACACTCCTAAACTTCTGGAGACTCTGAAGGAATTACGCGGCGTTCTCGGAAATACTCCTATCCTCTTTACAATTAGGACAAAGCCAGAGGGCGGAGAGGTTAAGCCTACATTTTCGGATTATCAGGCTGCAAATAAGGCAGTAGCACAGAGCGGAGACGCTGATCTTGTTGACGTTGAGATGTTCTGGGGAATTACTGACTGGAACGCCCCTGCATCAAATTATTCGGCGAAACTTGTTGAAGAAATCCACAAAGCTGGCTGCCTCGTCGTTGGTTCACGTCATAACTTCTCGGCCACTCCGTCAAAAGGCGAAATCGTTACGACGCTGAAGAACCAGAAAGCCGCCGGAGCTGACATGCCCAAAGCCGCAGTAATGCCCAAGAGCAAAGAGGACGTTCTCGCAGTCATAGCCGCCTCCGTTGAGTTCGGTAATGATGCTGACAGGCCATTCCTCACAATCTCGATGGGGCCTCTCGGAATGATGAGCAGGGTCGCGTGTGAACTTTCGGGGTCTTGCATGACTTTCGGGGCAGCGGGTCAGGTTTCAGCACCGGGACAGATTCAGGTCGGCGAGCTGAAGGACATGCTAACGAAGATTCACAACGCACAGGCAGGAGCGTAAACTATGAATTTACCAGAGAAAGTAACAATGTGTGAGGTCGGTTTAAGGGACGGCATTCAGAACGAGAAAGTCTACCCCAACACTGACCAGAAGGTTGAAATTCTGCGCGGCTTCATTGATGCGGGCTACAAGGTCATCGAAGTAGGCTCGTTCATGCACCCCAAGAGAGTCCCGCAGATGGCAGACACTGATGATGTCTTCAAGAAAATCGGCGAAGTCCCCGAAGATGTCCAGCTCAGGGCGTTAATCCCCAACACTCGCGGCGTTCAGAGGGCTATCGACTGCGGCTGCAAGAAAGTCAAACTTAACGTTTCCGCAAGCCGTATGCACAATCTGAAGAACCTCAACAGGACTCCTGAGGAGAGCGTTGCAGGTTTCGCGGACTGCGTGAAGATGGCAAACGAGAACAAAATCGAAATCTCCGGCTCAATCTCGATGCCCTTTGCGTCCCCTTGGGAGGGAAGAACACCCGTTGAGGACGTTGACGCAATAATCGAGGCATATTTGAAGGTCGGAATTGATGAGATCTCGCTTTCAGACGCATCAGGTCAGGCAGTACCGAATCAGGTCTACGAACTCTGCAAGCACGTCCGCGAGAAATATCCGCAGGCTTCGTGGTGGCTTCACTTCCACAACACGAGAGGCGCGGCAATGGCGAATATCCTTGCGGCTATGCAGGCTGGAATGACTCGCTTCGATGCCTCTTTCGGAGGACTCGGAGGCTGTCCGTTCGTTCCCGGCGCGGCTGGCAATATTTCGTCGGAAGATGTCATCAACATGCTTGACGAGATGGGAATTGAGACGGGCGTTGACGTTCTCAAGGTTATGGAGATGTCCCGCAAAGTCCGCGAGATTGTAGGCCATGATCTTGACAGCTACGTACTCAGGGCAGGACGGTCGAAAGACTTGATTGCCTCACAGGCGGAGTAAATACCCTCCTATATCCCCCCTTAACAGGGGGGACGGGTCTTCTGCTTTTTCCGCCTCTCCTGCGAAAGGGGAGGTGTCTCGAAGAGACGGAGGGGTCGTCTTCTCACTGTAAAGAGGTTTATGGATAGGGGTATCAAAAAAATAATTTACACAGTCAGGAGGATTTATTTTCATGTTCAAATGGCTTGACGAGCATTTCGAGGAAGTGCTTATGGTCATATTTCTGATACTGATCTCATGCGTCATGATGCTTCAGGTCGTCGTCAGAAAAATCCCGTTCATTCAGTCGCTCACATGGGCGGAGGAGTTTTCCCGCTTCATGTGGATCATGAGCGTGTTCATCTCCCTTCCTTACACAATAGGGAAAGCGAACATGCTCCGTGTCAGCGTAGTTCTTGACCTCATGCCCCAGAAATTACGCAAGGTCATCAATCTCTGCGTTGACGTAATCGTCGCGGCCTGCATGGCCCTTCTCGCCTATCACTCGGTCGAGTGCCTTAAATGGTCGGCGGGTGAGATGCTGGAGGGTGCAAAGGCTGAAACTTCCCCCGCTATGAACTGGCCTATGTGGTGGCTCTATGCGTGCGGGCTTTTCGGGTTTGCTCTTGCCACGTTGAGGGCGGTTCAGATGTTCTTCATTCATCTCAAGAACTTCAACGTCAAGGAGCTTACCACGCTTGAGCAGACACAGCTTGACGCTCAGGCCGAACTTGAGGCAGCAAAGTCAGCAGAGGGGGCGAAGTAACTCATGGCAGCGTTATTAGTGTTCGTTGTATTCCTTGTAGCAATCATTCTCTCGATACCTATCGGTGTCAGCATGATTCTCGGCTCAGTCGCTCCCATTCTCACAATGGCACGCGGCGGAGTCATTCCGCAGATTGTTGACAACACTCTGTCAGGCGCAAACTCAACACCGATTCTCGCAGTTCCTCTGTTCATTCTCGGCGGCGTTATCATGGCTGAGGGCGGAATTTCAAAGAAGCTGTTTAACTTCTTCTCGTATTTCGTCGGAAGAATGACGGGCGGAGTTCCCTGCGCGGTCGTCTTAACGTGCCTCTTCTACGGCGCAATCTCAGGCTCAGGCCCCGCAACAACAGCGGCTGTCGGCGCAATGTGCGTCCCCTTCATGGTGGAGCTTGGATACAATAAGACGTGGGCATCAGGACTCATCGCGGTTGCAGGAGGACTCGGAGTCATTATCCCGCCTTCAATACCGTTCGTCCTCTACTCATTGGCTACGGGAGTTTCAACCGGCAAATTGTTCTTGGGCGGAGTATTTCCCGGAATATTGATCGGTCTCTTCCTCATGGCCTACGCGGTCTTCTACTGCGCCACAAAGGGCGAGGACAAAGCGAAGATCAAGTCTCGTCTCGACGAAATCAGCAAAGACGGTTTCTGGCCGCTGTTCAAAGATTCGTTCTGGGCGTTGATGTGCCCGATCATCATTCTCGGCGGTATCTACACGGGCTTCTTCACGCCGACGGAAGCAGCAGTTGTGTCGGTCTTCTACGCGATCATCGTGTGCCTGTTCATTGAGAGGACGATAAAGTTCTCGGCACTTCCGGGATTCCTCACAAGCTCCGTCAAAACATACGGCGGACTCGCGTTCGTCCTTGCGTTCGCAACAGCATTCGGGCGCGTACTTTCGCTCACACA
>JAFRSL010000223.1 GCA_017427625.1 Synergistaceae bacterium
GTGTACCTGCGTGAGAGTTTGGCACCGATAATCCGCGCAATCACGATAACGATCATAAGCCTTTTGGGACTTACTGCGATGGCTGGTGCTGTAGGAGCTGGAGGACTTGGAGACTTCGCAATACGTTACGGACATGACAGGAACATGCAGGATATAACGTGGGTAACTGTCGTTGTACTCGTCGCGGGTGTGAGCGTGGTTCAGTGGCTGGGTGAATACTTGGCCCGAAAAAATACACACTGACATAGTGGGATTTATGTTGTAAAATATCCCGCAAGATTTCAAGAAAGGAAGTATGAAGTTATGGCAAGAAAAGTTTTACTGTCGTTCGTTCTAGTGCTGGCGTTAATAGTCAGTGCATCAGCTGATGTAACCGTTAGGCTCGGAGTTACAGGGAGCGTCTACGATGAGATGTGGCAGCCCGTCAAGGATATGCTCGCTAAAGAGGGCATCAATCTCGAAGTCATACAGTTCACGGACTACGTTACGCCGAACCGTGCGCTTGCTGACGGAGACATTGACCTCAACGGCTTCCAGCACAGAATTTACTTCGCCGACGAGCTTGAGAGCAGGGGCTACAAGCTGACGAACATCGCAAACACATTCGTCGTCCCTCTGAACCTCTACTCAATCAAGATCAAGAGCCTCGACGAAATCAAGGACGGAGACGTGATCGCAATCCCCAATGACCCAACAAACGGCGGACGAGCGATAAAGGTGCTTGCGACGAGCGGCCTCATAACGCTTCGTGAGGGAGCAGGCTTCAACCCGACGAAAGAGGACATCGCGGGCTACAGCAAGAAGATAACCATTCAGGAGCTTGCGGCCAACACGATACCGTCAGCACTTCCCGACATTGCGGCGGGCGTAATCAACGACACATACGCGCTCGATTACGGACTGAAAGCGAGTGATGCTGTCTTTGCTGACCAGGCGAGGGAGAAGGAGTACTGGAACCTCATCGCGGCGAGGACTTCTGACCTTGAGGACGCGGAGAAGCTGGCAGTCTACAGCAAGATTGTCGATGCGTACCACAGTGAGACGATGAAAGCGCATCTGTCGGAACTCTACGGCGGGTTCTTCAGGCCGGTTGGCTGGGACGAGGATTTGCTTGCGCCGTTCAAGAAGTAAGGGAAAACGTTGCCCCCTTAGCGTGATGGCTGAGGGGGAATTTTTTTATGCAGGCTGAAGTTTGTGTGTCAATTAACGCCTGAATGACAGTCTGCTACGTAAAAAGTGTAATAAAGTGCTGTGTACACTCTTTCGAATTTTCCTCGTTCTTTCCCGCTTTTGGCGGACATTTCCTGTCCTCTTTCGGCGAACCTACTTGAGTTGGTACGGCAGTCCAGAGGCTTTAACTTCCCCCCTAGCCGGAGGTAGCCGGATTTCTCCGGATTGGTGTTTCCTGTCCAGCACACTGACATTACGTAGCAGATTATTCCTCCTTATTGATTTTGTCAAGTATGCTTTCCGTAACACTTTATATCACGATTTTACACTTGTTTGTTATCTAGCTCTTTCTCCTCAAACTCTAACGCTTCATATTCACGCCTGAAATCATCATCTTTCATCTGCTCGTTAAGGAAGTCTCGGAATTTAGTCGTCATTGTTAGCTTTCTCATAAAAATACAGCTTCAAAGTTCTTCATAATTTTGATGATTATACTATGTCCCATAATGCTATAATCAGGCCGATAAATTTCAATCGGGAGAATATTTATGCTGCGAAGAATAATGCTTTTGTCATTGACGGTATTCATGTTCATCGAGTGGGGGCCTCTAACGGATGAGCGCGAGAAATTCGGAATCGCTAAAGGTAATCCATTCATCAAGGAAGTTGTGCTGACTTTCGACGACGGTCCGCGTGAAACTGGTATGCAGGAACTTGACGCGGTAATGTCCAGCTTCGATGTTAAGGCAACATTCTTCCTCGTCGGGAAATTTGCCGAACGTTTCCCGCACATAACGCTAATGCTACACCGTCAGGGCTATGAGCTTGCAAACCACACATACACTCACCCACGACTCTACACAGATCACACAGATCACATAGTCCGTCAGGCTGAGAGGTGCGATGAGGTTTTGGAGAACTTGGGCATTCGGAAGACTAGATTTCTCAGGCCGCCCGGAGGACACTTCAACATGGAAATCTTCAACGCCATGAGAAGAATGAACCTCAAGCTCGGATTATGGTCGCTCAACACTGCTGACTACACGGGCCGTCCACCTGAGGAAATCTACAACCTCATTGCCGGAAGCGTAAGGAACGGCGACATTATCCTCATGCACTCTGGAACACCGAATACTGTTGAGGCATTGCCGCGAGTCATAAGGGAGCTTAAACGCAGAGGGTTCACGATTGTGAGGCTTGAGGATATGTGGAATGAAGGAAGGACTTAACCGCAAAAATTCCGCCTTAGCTTTTTGCAACTCGAATCCGCAGTCAATATACCCAGCCCAAAATATAAAGTAACCCCTCCCGCTAGAAACGAGAGGGGATAAATATTTCATTAAGCTAAACTAATTCCGAGATTTGCAGCCAAAGCCCTTATTGCTTCCTCTGAGAGACGGCTGATTTCCTCAATCAGTGTCAGAGGAAGATTCTTTCTGAGCATGTCCCTTGCAACACGCTCTTTTTCCTCGTTGCGACCTTCGGCGCGACCTTCGGCACGTCCTTCAGCACGCCCTTCAGCACGTCCTTCAGCACGTCCTTCAGCACGTCCTTCAGCACGTCCTTCAGCACGTCCTTCAGCACGTCCTTCTTCTAGACCTTCAGCGCGACCTTCCTCGCGCCCTTCTTCGCGCCCTTCCCAGAGCATTCGGCGGCGTTCTTTCTCTTCATCGTATTCCGTAAGATACATACCTTTCACCTCAGCTTTGTGGGCAATCAGAAACCTCTTCAGCAGAAAGTCGTCAGGCATCTCCGCAATCGCTGCGTCAACTGCCACATCAACGTTGCCCATAGTCTTCTGATTCACCCTTATCCTGTCGATAAGCCACGCATATTCCTCAAGAGACTTGCAGGCTTCCATCAGGTTCTTGTTACGGCCATAATTGATGTTCAGCATCCTGACCGTAACCTCAATATCACCGTCATCAGCTCCAAATGCATCACTGAGACGCAGTACCTTCTCTTCCGGCTGGCTTCCGGTTCCGTTGTAGAAGCATATACACTTTGGCTTCGGGAGTTTATTCAGCCTCCTGCCGTACCTGTATATGTCCTTCTCGGTCATGTACTTGTCATACAACTGCCCGGCATAAACCAGAAAGCGCACGGGAAGATTCGGATTGAATGACGACTGCTGCTCCCAAAGCTCCATCGTTGAATCAATCATTACAAGCAGTGAGACATCGTTCTTCGTTCCCATGTAGATTACGTCATCTATCGTCGTGAACTCGATAACCTCCGGGTCTGCATAATTCGAGCCGTTAAGCGCGTTATACAGGCTCAGTGTCCACTCTTTGTGCTCTTCATTCCCGAATATGAACTTGAACAGCCTGTCCTTATGCTTCTTGTTAGTCTGACTCATTCCCTAGAACTGAACAAACGCAGGCGTATCTGCCGGAGCATCAAGATACTTCTTCAGCTCATCATCAAGTTTCAGAAGCGTTACCGAAAAGCCCTCCATGTCGAGCGATGTCATATAGTTGCCGACGATCGTCTTCGCAACTTTCAAGCCTTTGCCCTCGACGACTTCCTTCACGTGCTTGTTCGCAACAAGAAGCTCCATCAACGGAGTACCGCCCATTCCGTTGACCAGAACAGCAACCTCGTCGCCCTTCGCGTAAATCCCTTCTGCAAATATTTTCTCGAGAAGTTTATCCGCGATGTTGTTAACGTCCGAAATCTTCTCCCTGTGTGTGCCGGGTTCGCCGTGAATACCGATTCCGATTTCAATCTCGTCGCCGGCAAGCTCAAAGCTAGGTTTCCCAGCCGCAGGAACAGTGCAGGCATTGACAGCCATTCCCATTGAGCGGACGTTAGCGATTACCTTCTCGGCAACTCTCTTGACTTCCGAAAGTTCAGCCCCAGACTCAGCGCATGCTCCAGCGATTTTGTGGACTAGGACAGTCCCGGCGATTCCTCTGCGCCCTGTCGTCCATGTCGAATTTTCAACAGCTACATCGTCGGCAACTACCACATGCTCAACCGTTATGCCATCGTCAGCGGCCATCTCCTCAGCCATCTCGAAGTTCATGACATCGCCCGTATAGTTCTTGATGACGAGAAGGACACCCTTTCCGCCGTTCACTGCTTTGACAGCCTCGTAGACCTGGTCAGGAGTCGGTGACGTGAAGACCTCGCCCGCAACTGCACCGTCAAGCATTCCGCGCCCAACGAATCCGCCGTGTGATGGCTCATGTCCCGAACCGCCGCCCGATACTAACGCGACTTTCGGTGTCGCACCTTTCGCGCGAACGAGAACGTTGAAGCCCTCAAGCCTCTTAACGTACTGGGGGTAAGCCGCCGTCATTCCGTCGAGCATCTCGTCCACTATGTTGTCTACCTTGTTGATTAACTTCTTCATGATTTTTCCTCCTTATAATTTGCTTGCCTCGCGGGACTCTTCAGCCGCCGTGAGAACACTGTCAACACTTCCGCCGCCTGCAGCCTCAACTACCGCGCATACCGCACCTTCAACAATCGGAGCATCAGCAATCACCGCGTTAATCTCGCGGCCCTCGTCCTCCAAAATCTCAATCGCTGACTCAGCACTCATTATCGCGCTTCCAATGTCGGCAAGTATCACAACACCGCTGCCCGTGTCAGCCTCGACAATAGCGTCCGCAATTCTCTGAGCGTCCGTTCCCGTTGAACCATCCTCAAGTCCGCCGGCAGGTATGATTTTGTCATAACCCTGTGCCATTTCGCGGGCAAGGTCGCATACACCCTCCGCAATCTTCCAGCTATGAGAGACTATAACAATCCCGACCATGTTACGCCCCCTTCATGAAGTCGCGTATAGCTTCAAGCGTAATCATGGCCGACGTTGCGCCCGGGTCTTGATGGCCGATGCTTCGTTCACCGAGATAGCTTGCGCGTCCTTTTGTGGCGATTATGGTCTTGGTGTACTCGACGCCTTCCTTTGCCGACTCACATGCTGCCTCCAAAGCTCCAGCCATGTCCGAGCCTTCAGCGATTTTTGCCGAGAAAGTTTCAGCCGCCGGAATTATAGCGTCAAGCATTGTCTTTTCGCCGCGAACAGCCTTTCCGCGCTTCTGTATTCCCGCGATCGCCGCCTCAAGTACAGCCTTCATATCTTCGGGAGTGAGTTCAGTTTTGCCGGCTGTGATTTTCCCCGCCTCCATGTAAGCCGTACCATAGAGAGGCCCTGAAGCTCCGCCAACTTTCGAGAGCAGCGTCATTCCCGTCTTCTTGAGTGTTGCGCCTATGTCCGTATCATCGGGTGACAGCTTCTCCATTACCGCCTGAAACCCGCGAGCCATATTGATGCCGTGATCCGAGTCGCCTATTTCGCGGTCTAACTCGGTGAGAAAATCTTTGTTGGCCGTTATTCGCTCTGCTATCATTGAGAGACATTTGTAGATTCCGCCCTGCAATTTCGTAACCTCCTGCTTGAAAAAATTTGTGTGATGATGGAAGAATATTACACCAAAATTTCGTTACAAAAAAGCCGGGAACTTAAAATTGCTCCCGACTTCGTTATTCTCGTTATGTTGGTCGGGGCGAGAGGATTCGAACCTCCGACCTCATGGACCCGAACCATGCGCGCTAAGCCAGACTGCGCTACGCCCCGTGTACGGAGTATACCCCGTGAATCACAATGAGCATTCTACCACGCAAGGATTATCACGTCAAACGCCCAGTTTCTCACCTTCGCTCGATGCAACGACAGCGCAGACCGCAGTATCACCCGCAACGTTGAGGCAAGTCCTCGCAGCGTCAAGTATCACGTCGATTCCAGCAACAAGAGCGATTCCCTCAATCGGAAGCCCTACGCTCGTCAAAACCATCGTCAGCATTATCAGACCCGCGCCCGGAACTCCAGCAGTTCCAACCGAAGCAAGTGTCGCCGTAACGACGATCCCTATCTGCATCTGAAGCGTCAAAGGAATGTTGAACGCCTGTGCCACGAACAGCGCGCATACTCCCTGATACAACGCTGTACCGTCCATGTTGATGGTCGCTCCCAAAGGAAGTACGAACGAGCTTACACCTTCAGAGACACCGAGATTATCGCGGACGTTTGCGAGTGTTACGGGGAGAGTGCCTGAGCTTGAGCGCGTAACGAATGCCGTGATGCAGGCTTCCTGAACTCCCTTGAAGTACCACGCCGGAGACTTCCTGCAGAACGCGATTATCATTCCCGAGTACACTATGAGGGCATGAAGTATGCAGCCGATGTAGACAGCAATGATGACTTTTGCGAAAGGCGCGAGGATTGAGAGGCCGAACTTAGCGGCTGTCCCTGCAATGAGCGCGAAGACTCCGTAAGGCGCAAACCCCATGACCATGTGAGTAACCGAGTACATTACCTCAGCAACATTCTCGAAGAAGTCCGAGACCTTCCTTCCTTTTTCACCCGCAAGAATGCAAGCTACCCCGAAGAAAAGCGCGAACACGATGATCTGGAGCATGTTGGCGTTGACCATTGAGGCTATCGGGTTTGTAGGGAAGATGTCAAGTATAACGTCGAGGAGTGGCTTTGCTTCCTTTGCTGAAGCCTGAAGGTTTCCAGGAATGTTCATTCCCGCACCGGCCTGGAAGATGTTTCCGCACGCAAGACCGATTACTATCGCAACTGCCGTTGTAATGAGGTAGAGTGCGAGGGTCTTGATGCCGATTCTCCCGAGCTTCTTGACATCACCGACTGAGGCCGCACCCGCAACCAGTGATGCAAATACGAGCGGGACAATGAGCATCATGAGGAGACGGAGGAAGATTTTCCCGATGAGGTCGATGAACGGCATTATGTAGCCGCTCAGGACTGGGGACGTTGGGACTGTCGGGCCTATTGCGAACCCGAATATTATTCCCAAGAAGAAACCGATTGAGATTTTCCAGAGGAGAGAGATGCGTTTCTTTGTGCCATTTTCCGCCATGAAAATTCACTCCTTAAATCGCAAAATTTTCACACAATTATAACGTACTTTTCTAGTTTCTTCTCCTGAAAGACTCAGCCATTACGAACGTGAACGCTGTAGCAGGTATCGTGAACAACAATCCCAATGTCCCCGCCAAACTCTGCACGATTTCCTGAGCGATATACGGATCATTGAGTACGCCGTAAAGCTCAACGCCCGCACTGCATATTAGTATGGCCATAGGCAGCGAGCTTCCCATGTATGCGAGTATCAGCGTGTTAATCATGCTCCCAAGAACTTCCGTTCCAACGTTCAATCCCGCAAGCAAAAGGCGGTCAAGCGGTATGTCTTCATCGTAGTCAACAAACTCTGACATCGAGGCAGTAACCGAGACACCAACATCGAGTACCGCACCTATTGAACCGATTAGGACGCTCGCCAGGAGGATACCTCTCATGTTTAGGAATGGGAGTGTTGACGCAAGAAGTGCAGAACCTTCGCCCGCAAGCCCGGATAATTCCCACATGTAAACCATCACAGCCCCGCATAGAAACCCTGACAATACCCCGCCTAGACTTCCAGTTAATGCTACTATCCTGTAACGCGAATGACGTACAACGCATAATACCGTTACTGTTGCAATGATGAAGACTGAGGCAACCGCAAGCCATACAGCGTCCCAGCCCATGACAGTCAGCGGAATCATTGTGAAGACGAGAACGCAGATTGACGCACCAAGCCCCAAGAGTGCGAGAAATCCCCGCCACCCTGTGAGTGCCATCAGCATTGTTGCGACGAGCATGACGATCCCTGCGACGGATGGAACACGGAAAGCATCGGCGATTGAGTACTGTATTCGGCCGTCAGAAAATGCGTCCCACACAAGGAGGTAACGTCTTCCCGGTGAAACATCGAGGCCGCTCCCAGAAAGCCGGACTGTCTTAACGTTGAGCTGTGTCTCGGCATCGTTCCCCGAAAGAACCTGCAATACAGTATCACGCTCCAACATCTCGTAACTGTCCTCATCTTCGGAAGGCATTACAGACTCCGGGCCTGCCTCAATAACTCGAACTATTAGGGACTCAGAGCTGTTCCAATTTTTCACGGTTAATGTGTCAACAGCGTAATAGAATGCCTGAGATATTATTAGCGCGATAATTATTCTCATGAATAAGTGTTTCGTTCTCAAAAATTTCAGCCCCCTTCAATGTAAAAATATTTTATCGGCAAAGCCCAAAGCTAGCAAGCCAAATAGTACCGCCATGATTTTTACAGCCCTCGTTATTTGTGATAGAATTTCCGCTGATTACGCCCTGTTGAGTTGTCAGGGCAATTTCACATTCACAGAAGGAGTCCTGATTTCACAATGAGAACAGAATTGCTGGGGCAGGAGAAAAACATCGTCCGCATAAAACTCGAAATCGAAGCCAGCGAGTTCACCAAAGCACTCAACAAGACAATCACAGAACTTTCACAGCAGGGAAACTATCCCGGCTTCCGAAAAGGCCATGCACCCCGAAGAATAATCGAGATGCGTTTCGGCCGTGATGCAATCTACAATGAGGCAATCGAAAAACTCATGAGCGGTGAACTTCAGCAGATAGTCGAGGATTACGAGCTTGATTTAATCGACACGCCTTCACTCAACGTTACAGAGAAAATCGAGGAAGGAAAGCCCGTAATATGTGAGCTTACTTTCGAGGTCAAGCCTGAGGTTACGCTCCCTGAGTTCGAGGGAATGGAGATTGAGAAGGTCGTTACTGAGGTTACTGACGCTGATGTCGAGAGGCTGTCGAAGAGGATACAGGTACAGCTTGCTGACATCAAGGAGACAGACAGGCCTATTCAGGACGGCGATTTGGTTGACCTTGAGCTTACGATCCGCGTCCTCAATCCTGACGGTTCAGAAGCAGAAGAGCAGCCCAAGCCAGACACGACACACGAGAAGATCAACCTTGCTGATGAGACAGTGAGGGTACAGGTTCGAGAGGCACTAATCGGAAAGTCGAAGGGTGATGAGGTCTCGGCAGTGTTTGACGTTGAGGAAGGACACGCAGACAGGTCACTCGCCGGAAAGCATGTCAGCTACAACATGAAGATTGAAACGGTCTCGGAGTACGTTCTCCCCGAAATCAACGAGGAGTTCTACAAAAACGTATTCGGCCAGGATTCTGACGTAAAGGACGATGCAACCTACCGCGAACGTCTAAGGCAGGACA
>JAFRSL010000224.1 GCA_017427625.1 Synergistaceae bacterium
AGTCGGCCGGAATGATTCTCACTCTGATCACTGTCGGCAAGATGCTCGAAGCAAAGTCCAAAGGCCGAACCACCGATGCCCTGAAGAGCCTCATGAAACTTGCCCCAAAAACAGCTACAATCCTCCGCAATGGCCGCGAAATCACCGTACCTATTGAGCAGGTCATGAAGGGTAACACGTTCGTTGTAAGGCCGGGCGAGAATATCCCCGTTGACGGCATAATCATCGAGGGTACAAGCGCGGTCAACGAGTCGGCACTCACCGGCGAGAGCATTCCTGTCGACAAAGTTCCCGGTGATTTGGTTTCGGCGGCAACGGTCAATCAGTCCGGCTTCATAAAGTGCGAGGCTACCCGCGTTGGTAACGACACAACATTGTCGCAAATCATAAAGATGGTAAGCGATGCGGCGGCTACGAAAGCTCCTGTTGCGAAAATTGCTGACAAAGTTTGCGGAATATTCGTCCCTTCAGTCATAGCTATTGCGACTCTCGTTGTAATAGGCTGGATCATCGCGGGGAAATCTTTCGGCGATGCGCTCTCTTACGGTATAGCAGTCCTCGTAATATCATGCCCTTGCGCTTTGGGGCTTGCCACGCCTGTTGCTGTTATGGTTGGAAACGGTGTCGGCGCGAAGAACGGTATACTCTTCAAGACTGCGGCATCTCTTGAGGAAACGGGAAAAATCACAATCGCGGCCCTCGACAAGACAGGCACAATAACGAGCGGTGAACCAAAAGTTACGGACATCTTCACGGCGGGCGATTACTTGGAGGAAGAACTCGTGAAGTTTGCGTACTCATTGGAAGCAAAGAGCGAGCATCCATTAGCGCGTGCAGTTGTCGATTACGCGAAGGAGAAGGGCATTCACGCTTTGGACGTTACGGACTTCCAGGCACTTCCAGGAAACGGTCTCAGTGCGAATCTCAATGACGGCTCAATCCTAACGGGAGGCAGTGTGAAATTCATCGGTGAAAAATACAATGTCGACGAAAAATTCATGAGAGCGTCAGAGAAATTCGCAGAGTCGGGAAAGACACCGTTAATGTTCGTTAAGGACGATGAACTTATGGGTATTATCGCTGTTGCTGACGTCATAAAGCCAGACAGCAAGGAGGCCGTGAAGGAGTTGCAGGATATGGGCATCCACGTTGTAATGCTCACGGGCGACAACGAGCGAACCGCAAAGGCAATCGGCCATGATGCAGGAGTCGATGAAGTAATCGCGGGAGTTCTTCCTGACGGCAAGGAGAGCGTGATCCGTGAGCTTCAGACGAAAGGAAAGACCGCTATGGTTGGCGACGGTATCAACGATGCTCCGGCACTTACACGCGCTGACATTGGAATTGCAATCGGCGCAGGGACTGACATTGCGATTGACGCGGCTGACGTTGTGCTGATGAAAAGCTCGCTGAAGGACGTAGCTGCTTCTGTGAGATTGAGCCGTGCGACACTGAGGAACATTCGGCAAAATCTCTTCTGGGCATTCATCTACAACGTTATCGGGATTCCATTAGCGGCAGGATTGTGGGGATTGAAACTCGATCCCATGTTCGGGGCGGCGGCAATGAGTTTGTCGAGCTTCTGCGTCGTAACAAATGCGCTGAGGCTTAATCTCTTTGACATTCACGGAGGCAAGAAATGAAACGGTTAATACTCTGCTTAATGGTGCTTATGATTCCGGTTTGTGCGTTTGCTGACATTGAGGAGTTCAGGTACTTCTCACTTGATGTTCCAATGGGCTGGACGGCTGAGGAGGAAGGAGCTGTTGTTACTGTTACTGCTGACGACAAGTCCGGCTCACTCTCAATCACTATGGGAAATCCAGAGAGCCGCGACATTGGCGAGCTTGCAAAATCATTCTCCGCTGAACTCAACGGAACACCACCTGAGAAAGATGACGAGGGGAATTACTCCTTCGAGTTCAACAACGGGGTAAGCCAGGCTACGATTACGGGCGATGAAGATTTCTTCATGCTCATAATTGGTACGGGTCTCGTGAATAATGCTGAGACGCTAGGAAGGATTCTTGATTCGCTGGAGATGAAGTAGAATGAATCTTGCGGTTGCCTTCACGTTATTCATAGCCTCAGTCGTTCTAACACTCTACTATAATTATCCGATAAGCCTCGCAATGACAGCGGGGTTCATTTTGTTCTTCATGGCCGGATTTCACAGGGGCTATAGTGTCCGCGATCTTCTCGCTATGTCGCTGAAAGGTGCAAAAGACTCCCTCATAGTTGTCCGCGTACTTCTCACGATAGGAGTGCTTACGGGATTGTGGCGTTCTGCTGGGACATTCGCCATTCTCGTTTCGCTTGGCCTGAAAGCTATCACCCCTTCAATGTTCATACTTACTGCGTTCATCATGCCATGTGTTCTGTCTTACGCGCTTGGAACGTCATTCGGTACTGCCGGGACACTTGGCGTTGCTCTGATGACTTTGGCACGAAGCGGAGGAGCTGATCCAATAATAACGGCGGGCGCGGTAATGTCTGGGATTCATTTCGGCGACAGAGGCTCACCGTCATCGTCATGCCTTCACCTCGTAACAGCTCTAACAGGAACGGAGATTTATTCCAACGTCCGTGCAATGATGAAGTCAGCATTGTTGCCTCTCGCTGTTTCGACAGTCTTCTACTTTGTGCTGTCCCTGAGGAATCCTCTCGTGAATTTCAGCTCTGAGACTCTTGATGAATTATCGAGTGCTTTCAACCTTAGCTATGTCGCTGTGAGTCCGGCTGTAATTATGCTGGTGCTTCCTATGTTCAGGCTCAACATATTCATTGCATTCGTTTCGAGCATTATTGCGGCGCTCGTGATTAGCGTCATGATTCAAGGTTACAGCATATCCGACGCGCTGAGTGTTGCGATATTTGGGTTGCATTCCGACGCTGGGATCAAGGCGATCTTCAACGGAGGCGGTTTAATTTCGATGGTAGGAATGTGCCTTGTTCTTGTGATTTCTGGGACGTTCTCAGGAATCTTCAACGGTACAGGAATGCTTGACGGTCTTCAGGAAAAACTTTCGGCCATGATAAAGCGTTTCGGGGAATATCCTGTGATGCTTTCAGTCGGCACGATGATGAACGCGATATTCTGCAACCAGACCGTAGGGGTAATAATGACGGTGAATCTTTTCCGTAAACCTTACAGCGATAACGGCATATCACGTGAAGATTTTGTGCTTGACCTTTCAAATTCCACAGTGATTACGGCTCCGCTTGTCCCTTGGTGCATTGCCTGCTCTGTTCCATTGTCGATGATGGGCGAAGGGGTAAAAGTTATACCTTATGCCTGCTACCTGTACATGATACCGATAACATTTCTGCTTACGAAAAAGCGGCCAACCCCAAATCGGAGCTGACCGCAAAATCTCATCTTCTACCTGAATGTCTGATAGCCCATGAACAGGATCGTGCCTGTCTCGTTGTCCCTGATGAAGTACATGAACGGGTGATCCGCGTGGAACTCAGCGAACGGTCTCTGAATTGGCATTGCACTCCCAACCATCATCGGAATCGCAGTAGCCGCAGCCGCCTCTGTCTTCTCCTCGTCAACGTCGATGAACGTCTTGTGAATCACCGCGTCAGCCTTCAACGGTTCGTCCCCAGTAATGCCGGAGAAATCAGCATCGTCCGTGAAAGCCTGCTTTATCCCCAGAGCCTCAAAGACGTTCTTCAGCTCGTAGCTTTTCTCGGTCTTGAACTTGGGCAGCCACAAATCGACATCGTACATCTCCATAGCGTCGATCCATTTCGCAAAAGTCTCCGCGTCAGCACTCTTCACGGCATCAGGATTGTCCTCCGATGGAAGTGCGACAATCATCGAGAGCTTGTATCCTTTGTAGGGAAGCATCACGACCTTCACACCGTCAACTTCCGAGTAGCTGAAATCATCGCGCTGTTTCATCATGTCGACATCTTTTGCCCTCTCGCCTTCGACGTAGAACTTCTCCTTCCCCGTTGCTGACTTCGGGAACTTCCTCTTCCATTCTGCATTGAAGTAGACCGCATTCGTGATCACCATTTGCGTGTCAGGGTCGAGAGTTTGAAGGAGGTCATTGATTTTCCCGTTTGTCTTCGCGCTTACCCAGTCATTGATTTCGGTACGGGACTCCGCAGTCTTCTTCTTGATGTCGAGTTCCTTAGCAGTGCTGTTGTAATTCAGCCTCAAAGTGTCCGTGTAATTATTGCGGAGCTTCAGGCCTTCTTTGAGCCACACCCTGTTTGCTGACGAAACGTAGCCGCTCTTGTCCAAGTTCCTCGTCAAAGCGCCGAGAGAGTCATGAATGCCCTGAGTTATCCCAAGTGCCTCCTCAATCTCGCTTGCCGTGTCTCCTGCCGCCCCCGCATAAGCCATTCCGAACGCCGAGATTATGCTGTAGGGTGAGAAGAAGAAGTCCCCCGAATTTCCGGCCATGATGATTTTCCCTGCGTTGAACGCGAAGTTGTTGATTGCCATCGAAGCCTCCGATGCGAAAGCCGAAGAGGCTAATGAAAACACCGCCGCAATTACCAAAGCAGCCTTCAAAAATTTTACCGTCATTGTTAGTTTCCTCCTGCTGAATTTTTGCCATATTATATAGTATTCATCATGGATAAAATATGATTACAAAGAAAAATTTTTGGGGGGTTGACACATGGAGAAAGAGGAGTATAATTTCCCTTGTTGCGCTTGAGAGAGGCAACGCTCCAAGAGAGCAAAGAGCTTCAAAACTCAAGCAACGAGCGAAATAGTAACATCGTTTCGAGTATATTGACAGAGCAATTTTACAGATGAGATAT
>JAFRSL010000225.1 GCA_017427625.1 Synergistaceae bacterium
CGGGGCTTGCGGCTGAATCTGAGGCGGTATTATGATTACGGGCTGTGATGTCTGCGGCATGGCCTGATTTCGTCCCCTGAATATCGGAAGAAGTATCCTCGCAAGTAAGGCAATAAACAGAACTGCTCCGGCGATTATGACATAGAAGCCGTATTTCGACCATCGGTACTGCCAAGCTGACTGCCAAGGTTCGCGGGAGTCTTTCGGCAATTCTCGAAGACGATCTATCTCGTAGTGTATCTCCTCCGGGTCATGGCTCTTGTCCCCGAATAGCTGGGAAACGTAGCGTTCCGGCAAGTCGTCAATCACCCATCTCATGTCCGACAGTGGAAGCCTCGAAGCCGTGTTTCTTGCTGAAGGTGTGAGCTTTCGTGCCATCCATGAAAGAAGCTCCAACGACTGCGAGTCTGGGCGGAATTTCTCCCAAATGTCATGCGGGAATATCGCGTAGAAATCGAAGTACTGAGTACCTGCGAGCTTCAGCCATTCGTTAGCCTGCTCGATATTCTCCTGCTGTAAGACCTGCATAAGCCTCCTGAAATTCTGAGGTGATGACTCACGGATTCTTTCTCCGAAATTCTCAAGGACGTAATCATATTTGTCGTTCCCCAAGATTTCAACGGCTGACGAAATTCTCTCCGCAAACTGCATGGCCTCAGTATCACTCAATCCAACACTCAGAGACTTTATGCGGGGGTCAGTGGCAAAAGTAACAGCCTGTGCCTTCGTTGCCTGAAGCATTCCGTAAGACGAAACCAGCACGTCCATCACATAAGGCTCCATAACGTCCCAATATACTGCGGGCATCTCGCGCGAATACATGTTGAGGTTGCGCTCAGTCAGCATTCTGCGAACATCGTCCTCAGCATTCCATGCTATAGACGCTACATCATAGAGAGACCATGCCAGCATCACAGGGCCAATCAACGGCAGAGTCTTTCCGATCGCTTTTCCGACTGCGCTTGCGGCTACCTTCTTGAAGATTACGGCTTTCCCCGCGTACTTGGCGAGATACTTCACGAGCTGCTTACGGAACAACAACGCTATTCCTCCGGCGGCTGTAGCACCTGTGATTTTGAGGTCGGGATATTTCGTGCTGAGATTTTCACGGACATCTTCGAGGATTTTAGCACCGCTGTCCTGAGCTGCCGTACTCTGACGGATATATGCGCGTACCATTGGGTTCTTGTCGGCAGCTAGTAACATTATGCTCGCTCGCCTGTAGAAATCCGAGAGGTCATTCTGCAGCGACTCGCCCCACTTCTCCTCGACATCACGAAGGAAGTCATCGTACTGTTCCGCGAACTTGAAGGCTATAGCTTCCTGAATGTCATTGACGATGTTGCCGATGTTTGCGCCGAGCTGAAGACCTTTAGTCCCCCAGAGCATTCCGCCGGTCTTCTCCTCGAAAGCATCATTGATGGACTTTCCGAGCTTCTCAGTCATTCCGAGAGCCTTCCATCTTGCATTGTAGAGACGGAGGAAATTGTTGCGGCTTTTCTTGAGACCGTCGCGGAAATTCACCCTGTCAATCTCCGAGACGTTCACGCCGATTTCACGGATAGCCTGCTCAATATCGGCCTCTCTTTGCGCTTCTGTCCGCATGATACTTTCTGAGGCATCGCTTGCCCATGAGCATGAACAAAGTATTGCAACTATAATCAACGACAAGATTTTACGCATTAAGAAAACTCCTCCTTTGGATTAGTGGCCCTCATAAATTCTGAAGACTGGTGTGATTTCTGGGGATACTGGGACTGTAGGCAAGTCCGACGATATGTCGGGTGATACTTCTGGGACTGGCGGGTAAACTTCTGGAAGTTCGTCCGACTCGATCAACATGGCCGCGAAGTTGTCAAAATCCTTGAGCTTTGCATCGCGTATGAACTCGCCGTATTTTTCCAGAAGCTCATCAACCGTGTAACTCTTTCCGTCCGTAATCTCTTGAATGACGGCTATTCTGTCGGCAAAGAATCTCTGTTCCGCCTTCGATAACGGCCTTGTGAGTGCAATGACCATAGGATTTTCAGCCAGTGATTTCCCCTTGCTGACGTTGACGGACAGTTGCTCATAGGCGAATATATATGCGTCCTTGACGTAACCCTCCATTCCCTCCCAGTATATCAACGGAACTTCTTCGGAGTACATGTTGTTGTAAGCCTCGAAGATTTTGTTCTTGACGGTATCCTCAGCCTCAGCGAGCATCGAGTAAATATCCCACGCGCTCCAAGCAAGCATTGCCCAGCCGATTACAGGGATTGCAGTCCCGGCAGCTTTCCCCAACGCTGTGCCTGCGAGTTTTCGACCAACGATTTTGGTTACATAGTTCGTGAGCTGCTTCTTAGCGAGTATCATTAGGCCGCCGCCGACGATTCCTGCGCCTGACACCGCAAATGTCCCGTATTTCGCTGAGAGTTCCGTTGAGATTTTCGACATTACAGCCCGCCCTTGACTCTCCGTAACACGGTCATAATCCTGACGAAGATACGCCTGAGCCATTGGGTTAGCCTCAAGCTCGAAGTACATTGCCTCGCTCTGACGCTTGTAGAAATCGAGAATGTCCTCACGCAATTTCTCGCCCCAATTTTCCTCAAGCTCTGAGAGGAACTTATCGTAATCCCCTGCGAACTTGAACTCTGCTGACTGCTGAATCTTCTCGTGAATGTTGTCGTAGTTCGAGGCCAAC
Source organism: Synergistaceae bacterium (assembly GCA_017427625.1). Lineage (GTDB taxonomy): Bacteria > Synergistota > Synergistia > Synergistales > Aminobacteriaceae > JAFUXM01. Next base: position 2,687 of record JAFRSL010000225.1, read on the forward strand.
TGCATACGCATAGTCCCCCACATTAGAGGCTCTGTCTGCTCCGTGAAAGCGTCATCGACAGCCTGACGCAGCTTCTTGGGAATGCCGAAAAGTTCCCACTGCGATTTGTAGAGGCTTAGAAAATCGAACTTAGTCTTTGACATTGGGATACGGTCGAGCTTCACTTCTGCGGGAAATGAACATGCCGCCCCAAAAAGCGAGAAGATTATTGATAGCGCGATTACCTTCACTTACATCATCAGCTCCTTTTGTTTGAATGAAGCAAGTATAGCAAATCACAACACGAACTTAGACGTGTTTTATTTTGCCGATAAAAAGAGACCTCCCAGAATTTTCCGGGAGGCCATGATTATTTCTTCTTGTACACGAACCAGTAGACCAGTCCCACGAAGCCAGCCCCACCGATGATGTTTCCGAGAGTTACAGGTATGAGATTCCCCGTGAACATGCTCGACCAATTCAGCGCGTCAATTACTGACTGAGACGCTCCGGCTTCGATTGCTTTGGCGACGTAAGAGGGATTGCACTTTGCGAATATTCCTGCGGCTATGTAGTACATGTTAGCGACTGAATGCTCGAAACCTGAAGCAACGAACGTCCATATCGGGAAGAAAACGCAGACCGCCTTACTGATGCCGTCCTTTGCGCCGAAAGATGTCCAGACCGCGAGGCACACTAACCAGTTGCAAAGCACCCCAAGCACAACAGCCGGGAAGAACGGCAAAGCGACTTTTCCCGCCGCCGCTTTTATGGTTACAGCACCTAGAAGCCCGCCCGTGTAATTGAGCTGACCCGACCATGAGATCAGTATGGCAATCAGCACGCTTCCGACGAGATTTCCGGCGTAAACTACGACCCATGAGCGCAACAACTGAGCGAGGGTGATCTTGCGTTCACAGAGAGCGAGGATCATGAGGCTGTTGCCGGTGAAGAGTTCGGCTCCGGCCATAAGTACCAACATCAGTCCTGCCGGGAATATCAGGCCGCCGATGAGTTTTGCGGTGGCAACGTCAGCGATTGTGTGAGTTGCCATGTTAGATGCCTGCGCTCCAAAAGCTATGAACGCTCCCGCGAGTATCCCGAGAATGAACTGGTTTAACGCGCTGAGGTTGGCTTTCTTGATTCCGGCGTTGACGGTGAAATCTGCTATTTCTGACGGTGAAAGGTAATTCATGAATCATTCCTCCTTTATGGGCAAATTATACTTCAAGCAAAACGCCCCTAAGGTGTCCATGTTAAAGATTAGACTTGTCTCAAAGAAAGGCGGTGTGAATATGTCAAGAGGATTATCTTCAATGAGGATTGAGCGGCTTAACATGCTTCTTGGGACTCTGAGGTCGAGGGATTACATTTCGCGTGATGGGATTATGACGGAATGCAGATATACGTCGAGCAGGACGCTTGAGAGCGATATACGATTTCTTCGTGAGGTATTCGGCGCGAAGATTCATTACAGCCGTAGAGTGTTGGGATATATTCTTGAGGACGCGGGGAAATATATTCTTGACGGAGGGGAAAAGTAAAACACGCCTAAGGTGTCGGTGTGAAAAGCTATAATTGTGTCAAAACATAGAAAGGGAGCGTGAACGATGACGATACGTGAGAAGATACAAGCGCGTGAGTTGGAGCGTGCCAAGCAAGATAAGAACGCTATGAACCGGGCATTATGGCGAATGGCTGGGATAATCTTTGCGGGGTATGCAATCGGAACGGCAATAGCATTGCTGATAGAGAGGCTGAAATGACGGCAGAAGAGAGAATATCGAGGCTAGAGAGGAAAGTGGCAGACCTTGAGGAAGAGCTGAATATGGCCTATGACGCTCTTGACAAGCGCATAGACGATGCCACATCAGAACGCTCCTACAGACTTGCTATTGTGGGAATTGTTATATCGGCTGTAATCGGACTAGTGCAGATAGTTATCGCATTATTGAAATGAGAGGTGCTAACCATGTCAAAAGAAATTAAAAGCATTGACGACATTGACCCGAAATATTCAAAGGACTACTCGGACGATTCATTCTGGGAAAAAGTGAAGGGTGTCCTGAAGAGCGCGGGACTTCCGTTAATCTACAAGGCGTTCCAGCTCTACTACGTCATGAAGAGGCCGGACTGCCCCATCCACATAAAGGCAGCTATAGTTGCGACACTGGGATACTTCATATCACCGATTGACCTGATACCCGACTTCGTTCCGTTCGTGGGATTCAGCGATGATCTTGCGGCAATAGTTGCGGCTCTGGTGATGGCTCAGATGTATGTTGACGAGAATGTTAAGCGTCAGGCACGCGAGGCAATCGACAATATTTTCGGTGCGGGAACTTCGGAGGGTCTTGACTGATGGCGGTATCCCCCAAGAACGGCGACGTCCTCCGCGTCAATCGCGGCCTCTACTCCCACTACGGAGTCTACGCTGCCGACAAGAACCACGTGATCCATTACACCGGCGCAACAGGCCCCAACGATTTCAACGGCATTGTCCGCGAGACCTCACTCGACGAGTTCCTCAACGGCTCAGAAAATTTCAGCGTCTGCACGTTCCCAGAACACCCCCTGAGTCTCCCGACAGTCCCGGCAAAGAATCCCCTCGCAAAAATCCTACAGCTCGCAAGAGTCATAAAGCTCATGGATTATCACCTCTATTCCGGCGACGAGACCGTCAAACGCGCAAGAAGCAAGCTCGGTCAGGGCGGCTACAACCTCGCTTTCAACAACTGCGAACACTTTGCTGTTTGGTGCAGGACAGGCGTGAAAGATTCCTCCCAAGTCAACAACATACTCAACATAATCACGCACATTCTTGACTGAGACATGGGACGCGAAATCTCCTCACTCAGAATACGAAGGCTCTTGAGACTTTTGGCCTACCTCCGAAAGAAAGGCGAGTCAGGCGCGGAAGTCTCAGACGTTCTCAATCACTGCGAATATTCTGGAAGGCGCGCACTTCAGGACGACATACGCCTGCTTCGGGACGAGTACAGGGCTGAAATCATCTACAAGCGAAGTCGTCCTCCACGTTACTGCCTGATTGACGCGGGGGAATTGCTGTTCTCATTGAGGCTCGACATCAACGAGATTGGCGCGTTAAGTATGGGCTTGGGAATGGCGATGCACTTCATTCCGTTCATCAAAGACAGCTGCAAGAGATTATGGCGCAAGATTGCAGAGCTTGCTCCTCAAAGTATGCTGAATATGGGTGAATGGCTTGCTGGTGCTGTAACTATGGAGGTCCCCGTCTC
>JAFRSL010000226.1 GCA_017427625.1 Synergistaceae bacterium
CAGGGATATTTGACATACACAGTAAGAAACACGAGGGTGAACAGTTACTTGAAATCGCTTCTGAGTCTTTCGGGGCTTCTTACACGATGGGGAATATATCAGCAGTCAGACAGCGAGATAAAGCGGGAAGTTACCGACATGATTCAGAAATACGCCGAGAGTCTCCGCAGGAACGGTGAATATGATTCTCTTGCGCGTCATGTTACGGAGTTCATGCTATCCTCAAAAGTATTTGACGCTCTCGGCGGTGAAGTCGGCAGCTTCAGGACAAGGGATATATTGTACATGTCTGATACTGACTTGGACAGGCAGATGAGGGAAGCCGACCTGAAAATGGGCAACTGTGGTTTCACATACGCATATGGGAGAAGATTCCGTGAAGAGAGTCGCCCTGACGAATACAAAATTGACTGCATACTTTTTGCGAATGATGAACACTGCGCGGCGATGCTGAACAAATACGCCGAGGATAAATTTCACGCGCTTGATGACAAATACCGGGTATATCTTGCAAGCAAGTCTGAAAGCTGCCGTAGCCAGTATGACGAAATCAAGAGGGACGGAGAATGCGTGAGCAGTCATCTATTCAGGCTGCCGGAAGATTACCGCGCAAGGAAGGACAACAGCGGCAGAAATTTCACGAATCATCTTTTTGCGGACAATGACGGGAACGCCCGCATAAGTCTCAACGGATGGGAGGAAGGACTCATAGACGAGGAAGCGGGGCGCAGTGATTTTGTGTGCTGGCTGAGGAATCCCCCGCGTCAGGCGTGGTCATTGTGCGTGCCTTACGTTATGGACAGGGAGAACAGAGCGTTATACCCAGATTTTCTGATAGTGAGAAGAGATTCGCGTATTGGGTACATAGTGGACATTCTTGAACCGCATAATCCCGGCTACAATGACAATCTCGGAAAAGCCAAGGGTCTCGCTGAATACGCCATGAAGGAATCGCGCATAAGCCGTGTACAGTTAATCCGCAAAGGAAAAGATGCCGGTGGGCGTGAAAGATTCCTGCGCCTTGACATGTCGAGGGGTGCTGTGAGGGATAAAGTATTGTCTGCGGTGAATAATGAGGAACTGGATTATATATTTAACGCTTCCGGCGAGTTTATCTAAAACTTATTAAAGGATAAAGTACTTGACATGCTAAAAGAAATAGTGTATTGTTTCCCGCCCCTAAACACTGGGACAAAAAAATTAACACAATTTTTGGAGGAATGGAGGTTGGTAAGAGCAAGTACAGGATAATCAACACTGACGGGAGCAGCGCGGGAGGCTAAAGTCTCAACAATATTCTATTAGCATGAAAGGAAAAGTGATGATAGAAGAATGCCAGCAACAAACGGCGCAAAAGGCAACAATCAACAACTAGCGTATGACGTTGGTGAGGACAAGACGCAAGAGGGGGAAATCTCAACCCCCAAGAAAAAGCCCCGGCCGAGAGCAGCGGAATTGAAGGAAATGCAAGACCTAAGCGAGCCAGCATACCAGCCACTGGACGAATTATCACCCGACGAACTCATGGACACGGTTGTATCGACTTACTATGAGCCGAGCTTCATGCACCCGAAAATCGAGACTATAATCTCCCATCACTGGGACGATATATTTTCAAGAACGGGTTACAACTGGCGAGTAGTACTGCGAAAGCCCGACAGCGTGATAATCCCTCTTTCTAATGGGAAAGCGTTTTTCTGCCGCCCATATCCCAGATGCAGGGGAAAGTATAAGGCTGTCCTCTTGAACGGCAGAGGTAAGGTAATCGATAGGCTAACTCAGGAATTGCCTGTAACGCTGAAAGAAGCAGTGAATATGTGTGAACAAGAACTTCGCAAGCAATGTAGTGGTGCAGTATACAATCTGTCAAGATTTGGCGGAATAAATGATGGATGCTACCATCCTGAATTACATGGTAATTTTGAGGAGTATCTTCAAGAAAAGGGCATTTGTCTTAGTGATATACTCGTGAAATTGAAGGCTCTTGGATTGAGCGATGAAAACATCGAACGTCTCAAAAGTACTTCGGTGAAGCACGCATACTACGTGTTCAACAAGCTCGAGAATGACGTTGCCCTAACTCGTGAGCAGTTAGTCAAAGCCCTGCATCTCTACACAGACGTAGAGTTGCTCTCAAAAAGAGATTGGCCGAAAGTCGAAAGAAATGAGCCTATGGCTGTAGGACTGATAGAGTATGCTTCAAAAAAAACAACTCTGTTTATAGAGTGTGTTGGTTTTCACAACTTGACACCAACAGACCAAAAGGCTCTCAAGGCTGAAATTATCGACATGGTGAATGAGCGTATTCAAGAATACCTGCAAAAAACTAAAAGCAAGGGGACATCCAAAAAGTCAGCCTCTTAACTTTCAGTTTTTCCTGACGTTATACGGCGTTACGAAGGCTTGAAGCAGCACCCTCTCGACTTGCTTATGGTTGGAAGTTTCCATGAAGTATAGTCTGAGAGGGTTATTTGTTTCATAATGCTTCAATGCGAGCTGATTAATCTTGCAGTTGGTAGACTGGCCACCTTCGTAACAAGCAGCGGGAGTGATAAAACCATAACTGCCGAATCTTGAATCGTTGAATCGTTGTCGGAGATTGAGCGTCTCGCCTATGTACAGAATATTACGGTTTCCATCGGTCAGCAGGTACACGCCTGCGGCCTCCTCTGCATTAATCGAGAAGCGGCAGAAAGCCCCTGTACCCTGTTTCAGGAGCTTCTTGTCGTTTTTGTGCCTGTATAGCTCCTGCGGATAGAACTTTATCGCGCGTCCATGTTCATCGGTCTCAGGAATGAGCGACTGAATGAGCTTGAAGCGGTATCCGAGAAGTATAATTTCTTGGTTCGGTTTATGCGCTTTTGGGCAAGTTGCTGTGTTCGGGATTACGGAGTATCTTGATGTGCGCCCACGACTTGCGAGCCTCTCCGATGACGTGCGATGAGTTGAAGGAGACTTCGAGGATGCCGAAATTGCTCATGTGGCGTATAATCTGCAACGCGCTCGACCTGTGCAACTGCGACTCTGTTAGCAGAGCGTTGAAGTCGACACTGCCCTCGTCTTTGCCGTTCAAAGCTGCCGCGATAGCATGAAAGAGCCTCTGATGTGTGAAGCTGGGAAAGTATCCCGCGCTGTACGCCCTTGCAATCTGGCTTGAGGGTGAATAGTCCTCCGCGCTGTTGAACGCTGCCTTGCTCTTAGTTGCTGACTGCGCCTCGCTGACTGGCTGTTTGTTCTTTGACATAATTAACCTCCTGATAGATAGAAAGGGGGAGTGAGAAAGCTCCCCCAAGAGAGACAGCTCTGAATCGCCATAGAGCTGCTGGAAAGTGCTAGTGCTTTAACGCAATGATACTGAAGTCGTCCTGAAGAGTCGTGAGCGTCTTGTGGAAGAAGTCTCGGAACGCGGCTCTGCGGTTGTTCTCGTAGTCGCCCGTGTCGTCAATCGTACCCTGCGGCGACCAGCGGCCATTAAGCTTGAAGGAATAGACCATCTGAGCGCGACCCTCGATTTTCACAAGGCCAAGTATCAGACGCTTTATCTTGCAATACCTTCTTGCGATGCTCCAGTCCGAACCGCTGATGTATCCGCCTTTGTGCCACATGAGGACGTACTGAGGTTTCTTCGTCTTTCTGCGCGAATTGATTTTTCCGAACATTGAGACCTCCACACTAGACGGCTTCAGCGAGTTCCTCAGCAGTGGCCTTGTTCGTTCTGCTCCTGACATCGGCCTCAAGGTTTCTGATGTCGTCAACCGTCCATTCTTTCGAGCCGCGGCCGTTCGTAACGCTCATGATGGCTTCTTGTGCCAGACGTGGCGCGTCATTCGGTGTGTCGGAGAACAGTCTCACGTAAGCCTCGTAGAGCCTGCGCTTGTCGGTGGGGGCTGCGGGACTGTTGTTGACTATTGGCGCGTCAATGCCAGTATCGAGCCATTCCTTTAACGCGCGTCCAGTATCCTCCGAGAGCGTGAACACCTGACCGTCAAACAGACTCGTTCTGTCCTTGCTCACCGTTACGGTGTGTTCCATGCTGAGGTCGAACACAGTCGTGAACTCGTAGTCTATCCCATCACGCTGGACTAGCCCCAGTCCCATCTTCTTTATCTCCGTCTTGCCGCGCTCATTCTGAACCTGCGCGTACTCGGTCTTTGAGCGGATTGTAGCGATGATGTGAAGGTTGGAGCTGATGATAGCGTCGATGAAGGCGTTGTGCTTTGGCGTAATCTGACCCCATGCAGCGTATGAGTTAGCGCGGTTCGATGAAGTGATCTGCGTGTGAAGATTGAGAAGTCCGCCCGTGCCAGCCCATTCAGCTGAAATGCTGTTGAGGATTAACACATCATAGCCGGAGTTCTCAGC
>JAFRSL010000227.1 GCA_017427625.1 Synergistaceae bacterium
CCTCCGTGCCATCAATAACAACAGCTTCACTCCCATCGGCCATGCTCAACACTTCGTATGACGTCTCACTCGAAGCTGAAGGTACATCGCCCATCGTCTGGAACTGCATCGGAAATCTCCCGAGAGGCCTTGAGCTTCACGCAGACGGCGCAATCAGAGGGAGGCCGGCAGTCTCTGGCTCGTTCGACATCAAGATCACGGCAACAAACTCTGCCGGCGTTGACAGCAAGGACTTCACGCTCTTCGTTGACGGAATTGTTCCTAGCATTAAGATCAGGGGCAATCAATCAGGCTTCGAGAGCAAGGAGTACAGCGCGGTCATCGAGGTTACAGGGACGAACCCCGTAGAGCTTTCCGTGTCCGACGGCGAGCTTCCGACGGGACTGAGGCTGAATCAGACAAACCGCACGATTTCTGGAACATTGGAGAAGGCGGGAGTTTACCCGTTTGAGCTTACGGCCTCCAACATTGCAGGGAAAGACTCGAAACGCTTCACGATTACGGTCTATGCCAGCGTCGCTCCGAGCATCACGACGAGCAGCAAGCTCCCCGATGCCTACAAGGACGAGGACTACGAGGCAAAACTCGCGGCTGAGGGCGGAGATGAGCTTTCATGGACGCTGACTGACGGCGCACTTCCTGAGGGGCTTTCACTCGACCAGTACGCGGGCGTGATTTCCGGCAGAGTAACGACCTCGAAGGTAACGACCTTCAAGTTCACAGTTACTGCGGCAAACGATTTCGGCTCAAAGTCAAAATCATTCAGCCTAAAGGTCAAGAGCGGTACACCCAGCTTCAAGACTGACGCTCTCAAAATCGGAAAGTGGCAGAAGAAGTACAGCCAGACCATCAAGCTGTCGAACTTCAAGGCTACAACTTGGACGATAATCGGCGACCTTCCTGATGGCCTGACGTTCAACAAGGGCAAGATTTCCGGTAAGCCTCAGGAATGCGGGGAGTTCGATCTTACTGTCGTGGCAAGCAACGGGGCAATCGAGCTTACGCAGGACTACGAGCTTGTGATCAACGGGATTGCTCCGAAAATCAGCGGGTCATTCAAGAAGGGCACTGAAGGCGAATCGTACACATCGACGTTGAAAGCGAAGGGGACTACACCGATAGCGTGGGATTTCGAGGACCTTCCTGAAGGTTTGGATTTTTCCCCGAGCGAGACCGGTGAGACCTGCACAATCTCAGGAACACCTAAGGCTTCGTTCAACAGCAAGATCAAGGTAACCATCACGAACGGTTCAGGCGATGACGATACCTCACTGAGCAAGGGGCTCAAGCTGACCATCAAAGCAGTGAAGCCAGTCTTTGCGACGAGTGCAGGGGAGCTCTCAACATGGACGCTCAATGTCTATCGTGAGCTTCAGTTCCAGCTGTCGAAGAAACCGAGCGAGGTTGAGTGGTCATGCTCAGGGACGCTTCCCAATGGACTTACGTTCGATGAGGACAAGGGACTTCTCTATGGAACGCCGGAAAAACTCGGAAGGTTCAAATTCTCGGTAACAGCCAAGAATGCGAGCAAGCCATCGTACAAGAAATCTCTGAACATCAACATGGAGATAGTCGAGGCTCAGGCACCGGTCTCAGAGGCATTGCCTACACCCGGCAAAGACGAAATCCCTGCGTTTGAGAACGGAGTCGCGTACTACGATCGCGCTGAACTCACTACGGAAATGCTCGCTCGGATCGCAAACTCCGATGAAGTCATTGCGGCTGTTCTCCCGGCCATTGAGGTTGAGGAGGAAGGCATGTATGAGTTCACGGTGTCGCTCGACAGGTCAGTGCCGGAAGGCGGACGGCTTGTATGGCACTCGTTCCCGGACGGCGAGGACGACGAGAATGACGCAGACAATGCGATATTCCTCGACGATGAAGGCAACACTGTCGAGGTTGTCCCAGCATCCTACAGCGTAACGGTCAGTGCATGGCTCGAACCTGGAGTCATCTACGAGCCTGTTATTGCGGTTAAGATTAGGGACTAACGGCGAGAAATTAAACCCTCCGGCCAATAACCGGGGGGCTTTTTTGAAAGGAGCAAAATATCATGAGACGTTTCATTGCGTTCATGCTGGCCATCGTCTTAATGGCATGGTCAGCGGCAGGAGCTTCGGCAATGGTTTACGGCGAGGCAGGCTATGAGACTGAGGGCTACGATGAGGACTCCGCATGGGAGATTAACTCGGTTGCAACCCTCATCAAAGCAAGAGACGACATCAATGACGGGACAATCAGCATGGGGCGTTACTACAAGCTCACTGAAGACCTCGACATCACCAGCTTCACGGACTGGGTTCCCATCGGCCTCAGCAGCACCTACCCATTCAGGGGGTATTTTGACGGCAACGGCCACACAATCACGGTGAAGATCGCGCGCTCTGATGAGGAATATGCCGGACTCTTCGGCTACATCTACGGCGGGGAAATCTGCAACCTTTCCGTCAATGGAAGCGTAAGGCTCGCTACAGTCAATAAGTCGATCTCCATTTACGCGGGCGGAATTGCCGCTTGTGTCTCAAGGGGTACGATTGACAGCTGCAACTTCGACGGGAAAGTCAATCTTTCAGGCGCAAACAGGAATGATTACCAATATGCCGGAGGGATCGCTGGCTATGTGTCATCGGGCTTTGGCACGAACTCGGCGATAACCAACAACTCGACGGGCAAGAATGACGCATCGACGGCCGTAAAGGCACTGTTCAGCATCAGCGATAACCCAAACACTTACGCAGGAGGGATTATCGGCAAGGTCAGGGTATACAACGAAGACTCTTCTGACGGGGTAACAATAACAGGCAATTACTCACGCCTCAAGACTCAGGCCGGACACACTGACACACTGACTTACGGGAACCTGGATAAATCTTACGGCTACATTTACCAGAACAAAATCCTAGTCTACGACAACAAAGAGTATGACCCTGAGGATTACCCGGACCCCGAACCGACAATCACAGCACCAACAATCACAACGTCATCACTCTCCAACGCTACAGCAGGTCAATCGTATTCGGCCACTCTCGCGGCAACCGGCTCATCTCCAATAACATGGAGCGTCTACTCTGGCTCTCTCCCCAGCGGTCTCACTCTCTCAAGCTCAGGCGCGATCTCAGGCACTCCGGCGGCGGCAGGAACGTACACATTCACGGTTAAGGCCAGCAATTCCGGCGGTGATGCAACGAAGACATTCACGCTCGTTATCGCGTCAGGCTCAACATCAAGGAAGTACGGCTCGGAAGGTCATGGCGACAGTGAGGACGATGCTTGGGAGATTGACTCGCTCGAAACTCTGAAGAAATTCAGGGACGACATCAACAACGGCGCAGAAAGCGAAGGGAAATACTACAAGCTCACTGACGATATTGACCTCACAGGCGAGACTGACTGGGTCGCAATCGGCAACAGCTTCAGCGACAGCAACTTCAGTGGGCACTTTGACGGCGGCGGACATACCATCAAAATCAACCTCAGGAAGTCTGAGTATATCGTTGGAGTCTTCGGGTACGTCATAGGCGGAACGGTGAAGAATCTCTCAGTCGAGGGAAATATCAGCGTTACATCAGATTCGGATGTCAGAGCCGGCGGTGTAATCTCAACCATCAGGGGCGGCTCGGTCGAAAACTGCAGCTTTGACGGCAGCATAACCATATCGGCAACGGACGATGCAGGCCATTGGTTCCATGCTGGCGGTATAGTTGCTGTCGCTCTCAATGAGGTCGTTTCCATCACGAACTGCTCGGTCGGAAAGAATGACGCTTCAACAGTCATAAAAGTTCAGGGCGGTTCAAGCGAGAGCATTTCGGGCTACAAGACCACTTATGCAGGAGGAATCATAAGCTACATTGATGACGCTGACAGTTCTACAACGGTTACAGGGAACTACACCAGGGCCGCAACAAGTGCCGAATACACGGAGACCCTTACGTGCGGAAGAAGGTATTACGGCAACGGTACTTTCTACAACAACGTTGAAGTCCCTGTTTCGGACGGCTCATCGTCGAAGAAGTACGGCGAGGGAGAACACGGCGACAGCGAGAATGACGCTTGGGAGATCGACTCGGTTGAAACTCTCATGAAACTCCGTGATGATGTCAACAGCGGATCAGTAGCGTCGGGAAAATACTTCAAGCTCACGGCTGACCTCGACATCTCAGGCTACACTGACTGGGCACCAATCGGCACAAACAGCCGTACCCCATTCAGCGGCTACTTCAACGGCAACGGCCACACTGTAACCCTCAACATCTCGAACTCAACGCTGTCATACGTCGGACTCTTCGGATACGTCAGCGGAGGGACGATCCAGAATCTCTCGGTAGAAGGCACTGTAAAGGCAGACTATGGCACGAGCATCTACGTCGGCGGAATCATCGGCCACATAACCGGCGGAACAATCAACAACTGCCGCTTCGACGGTACAGTGAGCGCAAAGCCTGGAGATTACTCGACCATAGGCGGAATAGTGGGATTTGCGCGCTCAGATTCAGGCTTGAACATAACGAACAATTCCGTCGGACGAAAGGACACTTCATCAGTCGTCGAGGCTCTTCCGGTTGAAAAAGTGGCATATGCTGGCGGAATAGTTGGCTTCATAGCGGGCGAGGGGGACGCGATAGTTGTAACGGGGAACTATTCGAGGCTCAAGACTCAGGCAAAGTACACAAAGACCCTCACATACGGCACGGATTATGAGTGCGGCAACGGGACTTTTGCCAACAACATCGAGATCGACACCTCAGGAACTCTCGCAACTCCGCCGGTAATCACTACGGGTTCAGGGCTTGGGACGTTCAAGAAAGGCGACAGTGTTTCAGTTCAGCTTGAGGCAAGCGGCACGACCCCATTGACGTGGAGCATAACGGCCGGAAGTCTTCCAACAGGCCTTACGATGAGCAGCACAGGCCTGATCTCGGGGACTCTCACGGCTACAGGGACGTTCACCTTCACGGTCTATGCGTCGAACTCTGCGGGCTTAACGTCGTCAACATTCTCAATGACCGTAACATCGTCAACGTCAGGAACTCATCGCTACCAGCTTTTCAACGAGAGCATGACATGGACGGAAGCTAAGGCATACTGTGAGAATCTTGGCGGGCATTTGGCGACGATAACCAGTCAGTCCGAGCATGATGAAGTCATGAAGCTTGTACCGCAGAACGAGAGGCGAATATACTGGCTCGGGGGCTTCAGGAAATCTACATCGAGCGCGTGGGAATGGGTAACAGGCGAGGCATTCTCATTCACGAACTGGCACAGCGGCGAACCCAATAACGCATGGGGCGATGAATGTTACCTTGAGCTTTCCAGCTACCAGTACGACGGCTCATGGGGTTGGAATGACGAGAACAACACGAGCTATAATGCGAGCGTAACGGGATTCATCTGCGAATGGGACGAGAACTGGAAAACCCGATGCTGCACTGTGGCATCTGCGGCGAACACGGCGGCGATCCCTCTTCGGTAGCATTCTGCCAGGAACTGGGCCTGGACTATGTGTCCTGCTCGCCCTTCCG
>JAFRSL010000228.1 GCA_017427625.1 Synergistaceae bacterium
ATGCCGAGTAAAGTTAGAACGGGTATAGTCGTCAGCAACAAGATGGACAAGACAATCGTCGTCCGTGTTGAAAGAATGGCAGAACACCCGCTTTATGGTAAGAGAATCAAGCGCGCAAAGAAGTATGTCGCCCATGATGCGGAAAACTCGTGCGGAATGGGAGACGAAGTGAGAATCCGCGAGACCAGGCCCCTCAGCAAGACCAAACGCTGGGAGCTGGTTGAGATCATGAGGAAGGCTCCTGTCTTCGGCAGTGATGAAACGTCAGAGGAGGGTCTCGAGTAAATGATACAGTTGACCAGTGTCCTCAACGTAGCTGATAACTCAGGGGCAAGAAAGCTATTCTGCATTCAGGTTATGGGCGGAAGCAAAAGGCGTTACGGGACGATCGGCGATGTAATAGTCGCGTCAGTCCGTGAGGCAATTCCGAACAGCAACATTCCTAAAGGCAGCGTGGTTAAGGCCGTAATAGTCAGGACGAAGAAGGAAGTAAGGCGCAGGGACGGAACTTATGTACGTTTCGACGACAATGCCGCAGTCCTCATTGACGCAAACGGCGAGCCTAGAGGCACACGTATTTTCGGGCCTGTAGGTCGTGAGTTAAGGGCGAAGAAGTACATGCGTATTCTCTCCCTAGCTCCTGAAGTCGTATAGTATGGAGATTTAGCCATGACAGTAAGATTAAAGAAGAATGACCGCGTGAAAGTTATCACCGGCAAGGACAAGGGAAAAGAAGGCAAGATCATCCGCCGCATTCCTGAAAGGGATCTCGTGGTAATCGAGGGCGTTAATATTGTGTCAAGGCACGTCAAGCCCAGCCAGACAAATCCCCAGTCCGGAATCATCAAGCAGGAAGCTCCGATTTATGCGAGCAAAGTCATGCTTGTCTGCCCTCAGTGCGGAAAAGCAACGCGCGTCGGGGCATCGTTCCTCTCTGACGGAAAGAAAGTCCGCGTCTGCAAGAAGTGCGGAGAAATCATTGACAGGGGAGGACTTTAAGCCATGACACCGAGAATGCTTGAGAAGTACAAGAACGAAGTCGCTCCCGCCCTGCTCCGTGATTTCGGGTACAAGAACGTAATGCAGATGCCCAAAATCGAGAAGGTCGTCGTGAATATCGGTGTCGGTGATGCAAAGCTCGACATCAAATTTATGGACACAGCAATCGCGGAACTCAGGGCAATCACAGGCCAGCAGCCTCTTCTCAAGAGAGCGAAGAAGTCAATCGCAGGCTTCAAAGTCAGGCAGAATATGCCCGTAGCCTGCTGTGTAACCCTCAGGGGCGCGAAAATGTGGGAATTTCTCGACAGGCTCATCTCGTTGGCACTGCCGAGCATCAAGGACTTTCAGGGAATTTCACGAAAAGGTTTCGACGGCCGCGGAAACTTCAACTTAGGATTACGCGAGCAGTTAATCTTCCCTGAGATAAGCTATGATAAGGTAATAAGGTCGCGCGGCATGAATGTCTCAATAGTAACGACAGCAAAGACAGACGAGGAAGCGTTTGCATTGCTGAAGGGACTCGGAATGCCGTTCAGGACAGGAAATCAGGGGGCATAAGTAGTAAGATGGCAAGGAAAGCATTAAAGTTAAAGGCAAAGCTCCCCCCAAAGTTCAGCACGAGACAGCACAACCGTTGCCCGCTATGCGGAAGGATCCACGGTTACATCAGAATGTTTGATATGTGCCGCTGCTGCTTCAGGAAGATGGCACGCGAGGGATTGTTCCCCGGCGTTGTCAAGTCAAGCTGGTAAAGGGGGCGGGTTAGAATTGTACGTAAATGACCCGGTTGCAGACATGCTCACGAGGATTCGCAACGCAAATCTCACTTACGCTGAGAGCGTCGATGTCCCGTCAAGCAAAATGAAACTAGCATTAGCGAGAATACTCAAGGACGAGGGTTATATCCGCAATTTCAGAATGATTACTGACCCCGCCAAGCCCTATGCTGAGATCAGGATCTATCTCTCATACGGCCAGAGCAAAGAGCGCGTAATTCAGGGCCTCAGAAGAATCAGCAAGCCCGGAAGGCGCATCTATGTCGGCAGGGATAAGCTCCCCGTAGTCATGGGCGGTCTCGGCCTCGCTATTCTCTCAACGTCAAAAGGACTCAAAACTTCAGCAGAAGCCGGAAAATTAGGTCTCGGCGGAGAAGTCCTCTGCTACGTCTGGTAAAGGAGGATAAAGGATCATGTCTCGTATCGGACGAAAAGCAGTAGAAATCGCAAAGGGCGCAAGTGTCGAAGTCAAAGGCACTGACATAGTTGTCAAAGGCCCGAAAGGTGAGCTTCACGCACAGCTTATGCCCGGAATCAGCGTTGACATTGACGGCGGGCAAGTAAAAGTCTCGCGTTCCAATGAGGAGAAACAGACAAGGGCTTGGCACGGAATGACCAGAGCGTTAATCGCTAACATGGTTACAGGTGTTACGACTGGTTTCTCAAAGACAATGGAAATCGTCGGAGTAGGCTGGAGAGCCGCGCTTCAGGGTAAAAAGCTCGTAATGAACTTGGGTTATTCACACCCGATAGAGTTCACGCCCCCTGAGGGAATCGAGATCGTTGTAGAGAACCCCATTAAGTTCCACGTCAGGGGCATCGACAAGGAGTTAGTAGGTCAGACATGCGCCCTGATAAAGAAATTCAGACCGCCGGAGCCTTATCACGGAAAGGGTATTAAGTTCGAGAATGAATACATTATCCGCAAGGCCGGCAAGACTGGGGCGAAGTAAATTATCATGAAGAAGAGAAGCAGAAATGATATGCGCGTAATAAGGCATGAGAGACTTCGCAGGACGCTTTCAGGTACAGCCGAGAAGCCGCGTCTCTGCGTTTTCAGAAGCCTCAAGAATATTTACGTTCAGGTAATCGACGACGACAAAGGTCATACGCTTGTTTCAGCGTCAACACTCGACAAGTCATTACAGCCTGAGCTTAAAGGACATTGCAACGTTGAGGCCGCAAAGGTGATCGG
>JAFRSL010000229.1 GCA_017427625.1 Synergistaceae bacterium
ATGAATGAGCTTCGTGATGTTTTGCGCGAGACAGGCGGAAGATTCATGTATGCCGAGAATTTTGTGTATGCTCCCCCAGTTCAGAAAGCTGCAGAAATAATCCGTGCGAAACGCTCAAAGATTCTCTTCATGAAGGGCGAGGAAAGCCTCAAAGGTTCAAGCTCACCTGTCGCTGGAAAATGGAACAGGACAGGAGGAGGCTGCCTCATTCGCACAGGCACTCACCCTTTAAGCGGAATGCTATGGCTCAAGCATCAGGAGGCTAAGGCGCGAGGCGAGGACATTGGAATTTCAAGCGTTACGGCGGACACAGGGACAACGACCGCCACACTCAACGAATACGAACACAGGCATATTTCCGCACGCCCTGAAGATGTCGAGGATTACGCTGCTGTTACCGTAACTTTCACTGACGGTACGAAATGCCTAACGATTGCGAGCGATACGGTTCTGGGAGGCACTAAGAATTACATCGAGGTCTACGCGAATGACACAGCCCTGACCTGCAACATCACACCGACTGACATACTCAACACTTATTTTCTTGACGAGGAAGGATTGGAGGACGTTTATATTTCCGAGATGCTTCCGTCAAAACTGGGCTGGAACAAGGCTTTTGTCAGTGATGAAATTATACGTGGATATTCGGGCGAGTTGAAAGATTTTCTTGAGGCTGTGGCGTATGACAGGGAAGCTGAGTCGGGCTTTGAGATTGCGTATGAGACTGTGCAGGTGATATATGCGGCGTATCTTTCGGCAAGTGAGGGAAGGCGCGTAGATATAAACTCGCAAAATAGCGCAATGTAATTTTCCCCAAAATTCTCTATAATTCACTCACGCATTAAATTTTAATTGGAGAGTGATATATTATGCCCTCAGAAAAGTTCGTATACAGCCTCAAGAACGGCGACGGCTCAAATCGTCTCCTTCTCGGCGGCAAAGGCGCAAACCTCTGCACAATGGCCCAGTCAGGTCTCCCAGTACCTCCCGGCTTCATACTCACAACCGAAGTCTGCCGAAAGTACATGCAGAACCCCGCGATAATGGACGAGGTTTGGGACGACGTAAAAGCATCAGTTGCGCAGCTTGAGAAAGAAACAGGCAAGGGCTTCAACGATGCGAAGAATCCCCTTCTCGTTTCGGTACGTTCCGGCGCGCCAATCTCAATGCCCGGAATGATGGAGACGATCCTCAATCTCGGACTCAATGACGAGACAGTCAAGGGACTCGCTGAGAGTTCAGGGAGCAAGAGATTCGCATTCGACAGCTACAGAAGATTCATTCAGATGTTCTCAAGCGTCGTCGATGAAGTGAATTTCGACCTCTTTGAAGCAGCCCTCGCCCGCGCACGTGCGGCACAGGGAATCACCGACGCAAAACAGGACTACAAAATCAGCGCAGAAAACCTCGAGAAACTCATCGTTGAGTACAAGGCAATCTACAAGAACGCAATCGGGCAGGACTTCCCGTCAGACCCTTGGGTTCAGTTACGCAGAGCGATCGAGGCAGTCTTCAAGAGCTGGAACATTCCCCGCGCAATCACATACCGCAAGATCAACAAGATCGATGACTCACTCGGAACAGCAGTAAACGTCATCACGATGGCATTCGGAAATCTTGGCGATGACTGCGGAACCGGCGTTTGCTTCACCCGTAACCCCTCAACAGGTGAGAACAAACTCTACGGCGAGTTCCTCATCAACGCTCAGGGCGAGGACGTTGTCGCAGGTATCAGGACTCCTATGCCCATTGCCGAACTTGAGCAGAAGATGCCCGAAATCTACAAGCAGCTCTGCACAATCACAAGCAACCTTGAGAAGACCTACACCGATATGCAGGACGTAGAGTTCACGATTGAGCACGGGAAACTCTTTATCCTTCAGACAAGAGCAGGAAAGAGAACCGCAAGCGCGGCCGTAAAAGTTGCGGTTGACATGGTGAACGAAGGCCTCATCGACACGAAGACAGCCGTAACACGCGTAAGCCCGGATCAGGTCGAGATGCTGTTACACCGTCAGATCGACAAATCCGCGAAACTTGACGTAATCACAAAGGGACTTCCCGCATCGCCCGGCGCAGGTGCAGGAATGCTCGTTTTCTCCGCTGACGAGGCCGAAGAATGGGCACGTCAGGGCAAGCCTACAATCCTCGCACGTCCAGAGACAAGCCCCGATGACATTCACGGACTTTTCGCGTCTCAGGGTGTCGTAACATCACGAGGCGGAATGACATCACACGCTGCCGTCGTTGCACGCGGAATGGGAAGGCCGGCAGTCTGCGGCTGTGAAGAAGCTGTAATCGACCTCGACAAAGAGACTATCACCGTCGGAAGCAGAGTCTTCAAGAAAGGCGATTGGGTTACTGTTGACGGAACGACTGGTAACTTCCTTGCCGGCGAAGCGAAGATGGTTGATGCTACGTTCACGGAGGACTTCCAGAAGATTCTCACGTGGGCTGACGAGAACGCGAAATTGCAGGTCTGGACGAACGCCGACACCCCTGAAGACACAAAGAGAGCGCGTGATTTCGGAGCAAAGGGCGTAGGACTTTGCAGAACCGAACACATGTTCATGGGTGTTGACAGATTGCCCGTAATGCAGAGCCTTATCGTTGCGCTTGGTGAGGCTGGCGAGGAAGGTAAGAAAGCCCGCGCTGAGGCACTCGCAAAGTTGAAAGTCATGCAGAAAGAGGACTTCATCGGAATCTTCAAGGCAATGGACGGACTTCCTGCAATCATCAGGCTTCTTGACCCGCCGCTCCATGAGTTCCTCCCGAAAGAACCCAACGTACTCGAAGCCCTCAAGACAGCCACACCCGAAGAGGCCAAGAAACTCAACAACGTTCTCGAAAAGATCCACCAGCTCCACGAGAACAACCCGATGCTCGGATTCAGAGGCTGCCGTCTCGGAATGATTTACCCAGAGATTTATGAGATGCAGATGAACGCAATCTTTGAGGCCGTCGTTGAACTGACGAAGCAGGGTGTAACCGTGAAGCCCGAAGTCATGATCCCCATCGTTGGAACAAAAGCTGAGATGAAGTTCTTCCGTGAGATGGCTGACAGAATCGCGGAGGAAGTGAAGAAGTCAACCGGCGTAAACTTCAGCTACCTTGTAGGAACGATGATTGAGCTTCCTAGAGCAGCACTTGTTGCTGACCA
>JAFRSL010000230.1 GCA_017427625.1 Synergistaceae bacterium
ACAAAAAATAATAACGTCCATGTTTATGCAGTCAATAGTGAGATTAGAGCAAAAGATGCAGCTTTATCTATGAGATTTTACAGCAATCAAAATCTTCATATACCATCTTGTGCTGTCTTTGATGAAGAGGCAAGAATAACAAAAAAATCACGAGTCCAAATTACAGACGCAGCTGACAAAACTATAGCATCACTTTGGAAAATACCTGATATGTTACCTAAGTTTCTCGACAAAATAGATAGAGTAGCTTAGTGCGAAAATTATGTTACATTTACGGCATGGACAATACGCGATAACGCGGCTCAACTCCAAGCATTTTTGAATTTTCCTGAGTGGCTTAACTTTATCGGTATCGGTGCGCTTGATGGCAAGCCTTGTATATACCTGTACACCAGCCGCAAGAACATTCCACGCAAAGATATTCCTGATACTTGGAAAGACATTCCTGTTACCGTGCGCTATATAGGCAAGGTTAAGCCAGTTCACTGAACAACGTTTTTAACAAACAGCATATTATTTTTACAAGCCAACAAAACATTTACTGCATTCAATGAATGCTGTTGTAGTCTAATTTTTCGGCTTTTATACTGTTTCAGCCGTTATTCGGGATCGTCCCAGACATCATTTTCTACGGTGGTGTCTTCATCCTCCTCACTTGCATTCAATCCTGTATCTCCATACAGCCTGTACTCGTCTTCATCTTCGCGCCAGAAATCCTCATCGTACTGTGTCTGCGTTTCTGGAGTATTGATTTCTGCCTGTGCTTTCGCTTGTTTTGCCTCTTCCTCTTTACGGCAATATTCCTCAAACGCTGCTATTTGTCTTTCACGCTCTATCACTTCAAGCTCGTAGGGATCGGCTTCCCATGTGCCGGGTTGGGACGCTTTTTTCGGCTTGGCTGAGGTAGTTATGTTCCCTTTGTCGTCAAAGCTCACTCTCATTCCTAGTGCTGACGCTAAATCGACAGGCTCAGCGGGCGTTGTTACTTGGGCGGCTTGAGACATTTCTTCTACCTTTGCGGGCATAGGTATCGCTTCCTTGCTTTGTTGGGATTTTTCTTCCACGTCAGCAGGGATTTTCACGGCCTGTTCAGCAACACATGAGGGGCAGTTTTCGCACTTGTGCTTGCATATTAGCTTTCCACCGTCCTTTGTACCTATGAACTTCTTTCCGTTCTTATCTGTGCATAAACCTACTACCAGATAGGGCGAATGAGTACGGAGCGCACTTTTCAGTCTCTCTGGCAGCTTGCAGTGTTTCGGGTCTGTGCACATCGCGCAAGCCGTGTCCGTCTCGAATGACATCTGGATAGCCCACCTCTGCGGAAAAATGCTGAAATCCTCGTGCATTTTTCCTTCGTAATCGCGGTGCAGTTCTTCTTCTTCTGCCTCTGGGAATTTCAGCCGCAAGTATTCTTCAAGCGTGAGTTCCGGCTTGGCCTGTATTTTCGCGTATAACTCCGCTGTTTCTGCTGGAAGTACTATCGGTTCTGCTTTCGGTTCTTCTTTCGGCGCGGATGCAGGTTCGGGTTTTGCCGGAGTCTTTGATTTCGTGGCGGGCGTTATTTTGCGGTTGTTGTCGTATTTCCCCTCCAGTATGTGAATCAGCTTCTCTATGTTCAGCACCCAGTCTATTGTCAGCCACGCTTTTTCCCCGGCGCGTTCAAGGAAGAAATCAAGCCCTGCCATTTTCTTGAACAGCGAACGCCACCAGTTAAGGCCCGATGATTCTGGTATCTTCACTATGCATTTGGTGAATAGCTTTGCGCGCTTGTCTGAGGACATGATTACGCCCGGGAAGCCTACAGGTTTGAGAATGTCGTTCCACAGAGCTATGACAGCCTCAATGGTTGCGGGAACATCGGGTATTCCTGAGCATTCAGCCTTGATTGAAGGGTTTTCTTGTCTTGCTTGTGTGATGTTTACGGCTTGTGTTGCGGGTACGGTATTGTTTGCCGGGGTTTTGAGATTCTGAGAAAAAATTTCCGCGACTGCTGCAGATTCTTTTTCTGGAATCGGAGAAGGCTTAGGAGAAGGCGAAGGTGCGGGAGCAGGAGTCGTGCAATTACCTAAATTTGCCAAATTTGCCAAATTTATTGATGACGACTGGATTATTCCGCGCTGGTTGTATTCCGCTGTAAGTTTTGCATATGCCTCCGCTGTTATGCCAGTAGCACCCTGAGCGACTAATTGCTGATGAAGTTCGGGGTAATGGCTTGCCATACCGTTGAGTCTTCCGATAGCCTGACGGTTAGGCAGGTTAGCAGCCCATGAGTTGTTTTCCGCCCATTCGTTGATGACGTAAACCCCCTCATTGTTTTTGACGATGAATCCGAGTTCTTCAAGCTGAGCAAATAATTCACCGCGTTTGCCGTCCCAGTCAGCAGCAATCTCAATGTCCTCGATATCCATATCATAGAGAACGCCCGTAGCTCTTCTGCAAGAGACATAGCCCCACAGAATGAAGAGTGAGAACCCTGCGCTTCTGGAGAGTCTTGCACAGAGCTTTTTCATTTTAGGATTTTCCCAGAAGTGAGAATCTGTGCGAAAATCAGTTTTCATTTTTGTTTCCTCCTATATAAAGATTTTTGAATGTTGCGCCGTTGAACCTCGTTTTTTTGCCTGTAATCACCTCCTTAAAGTTTTGCTGGCAATGCTTTTGCTGCGAGATTGAATTTGCGTTCCTGATAGTCATTGCCGCGATATAACATGCGAATATCCTCCGCCTGTAACTTACGCACCGCCCTGTACTGAGCTTCAGAGAGAAACGGAAGAATGCTTTTGCCGTGTTCGATGCCGTGAGCGTCTC
Source organism: Synergistaceae bacterium (assembly GCA_017427625.1). Lineage (GTDB taxonomy): Bacteria > Synergistota > Synergistia > Synergistales > Aminobacteriaceae > JAFUXM01. Next base: position 2,809 of record JAFRSL010000230.1, read on the forward strand.
TGAACTGTTTAGCGTCCATGCCGAGAACAATACGGTAAATCATGTTCATCTCGTTGCTGTAGTGGTAAGGCTGTGGGTTCTCGTAAGCGTCCGCGATGGCCTGAGTGAAGATAGGGAACTCGTCCTTAGCGAGAATGTAATCGCGGATGAAATGTTCCATATCGTTAAACCGCTTGATAATAGCTTCTTTGATAGCGGCGGCTTTTTTTCCTCTGTACCCCATTGCTAGAAACATGAACCCGTCCCGCGTCATAAGGAACATATTTTCTTTTCTTGTCCCGCCATTAGGCATATCAACGTTTTGTGATGTGGGTACAAAGTTGTGCTTACGAAAATCATCAGAACAATCCAGTTCGCGAATGTCTCTCATAATGATTTTGTGTAACTTGTCGAACTCCTGCGCTACCTGAAGTGAATTTGTAAAAACCTTAAAGCTGTTTGCTGTGTTGCTGTTGTTCATTTTTTTATGTCCTCCTGATTAAATTTTTTATTTCTCTCTTAAAATGTTAGATTTGCTAATTTCGCTGTTTTCGTGGGATAATGTAGCCCAATTATTTTTCTAAATTTATATTTGCGGTTGGAGAAATTGAGAACTCCACCGCTTCTTTTTATATTGTTATGCCTCACAGTTCTCTGAATGAACATTCATACTTTTATTCTTTTTAAGTATGCTGTTAATGAAGGCTCTGTTATTTTTGTGCGGCTTTGCATCTACTTTTGACTTAGTACGATTCTGTACAGAAATTCGTGGAATAATCCAAGCATTTCCGAATCTGAATGCTCCGTTAAGTCTTCCTCGCTGACATAATGCACGAATACTAATAATACTCAGATTAAGCATTTTTGCGGCTTCTGCACTATCAACGTATTCATTCTTTAATACTTCCTGAACGTTCATGTATTTCACCTCCTTATTGTGAGTGTAATTATATATGAAAGTCATTGTTGCGATATATACGTATTTTTGCGTATAGTCAAATTATCGTTTCGATATATAATACTAACCATCAAGCGCAAGGGAAAACGAAGCGCAAGATAAAAGAAATAAATTTAGACAAATAATTGAAACCAGTAGCACCAGAAAGCCACGAAACCAGAAGCTAGAAAATTGACAAAGAAAAGCGAAAAAAAGGACGGGATTTCTAGAAGAGAAATGCCAAAGCCGAAGCCAGAAGAGCGAAGTAACAAGCGAACGACGAAACCACACAGAAGAAAGTTACCCCAAAGGGAAAAACTGCGAAAACTTGAGTTGAGGCGAGCGAGAATTTGCGATGACCCAAAAGAGACGTGCAAGAGTATCACTTACGGCCTTGCGAAGACAGTGAAAACCGAGCGATGATAAGTGATAAGCCCAAGCGAAAACACCAGCGGAGGAGCGTAGAAGAAGGCTGAGAAACGCCTTGCGCTCAAGAGCGAACCTATTTTAGATAGGGAGTGAGTAAATGAAAAGTAAGTTGTTGGAGCGGTTATCGAAAGAGAAACCCGAAAACACGAAAGATGAGGTAGAGGAAACCCTAAGACGGGGATATTCCTTAGAGCAAATAATCAAAGCAATGGCACCTGAAGTAATAAATGAACCACGACAAGGAAAAATCTGCTATCAGAGCAATGCAAGACGGTTTGAAATTCCTTATACCTATGAATCATTCAGGTTACTTTGCAGATTAATGTTTTGAGTAAGGCCGAAACGGGTTTATTTTAGCCCGTCTGACTGGTAGAGCCAGCACTGACGAGGCTCTCAGAGAGAAAATCCGGCACTGAATGGAGAGCGGGACGAGTAACTTTGAGTAACTCAGAAAAAAATAAAGGAGGAAATAACTATGACAGCAGAACAGAAAGACAGAGCAAAAACAACGCGCATGTTGAAGAAGTACGCCAGCGAAACGAGCTGGATATTAAGGATATACCGCGATGCTATGTCATTCATGACAGATGAAGAATACATGACAGAGTACGGATATAATCCGAGAGTCAGCGACAAAGTGGAGGAATATTTATTCAACGGTGAATGGAATGGAACGCCTGAATTTGCGAATTGCTTTGACTATGCGAGAAGCCTTTTGCCGGAGCGTTATTGGAACGATGAATCAGAATCAATCCCGATGATAGCGGACATAGTAGCGCGTATAGGTTCAAGACTGGCAGAAGAAACAATGACAGCACAGGCAGTAGAAGCAATCAGAACAGCGGACACAGTAGAAGCCATAGCAGTTGTGTTTCAAGAATGCGCAAAGATAAAGGATATGAGCGCAGTATTTGAATCAGTAGTAGGCGATCGGTATTACGGAAAAACAGTAGCAATCAAGAAAGACGAGCTTGCGTGGAATATGGCGTATCAACTGATGAGACGGCGCGAAAATGAAGCGTTCAAGGCACTGTCGGTATCGGACAAACTCCGTAAGCTGTGTGCAATGGACGCATACGCTACCTCTCGTTATGTACATCAGTGCGAAATAGACGAGCTTCGTGAGATAGCGTGCGCGCTTGGTGTGAAAGTGGAAGAGAGCGAAGATGAGTTCATACTGAAAGTGCAACTGGACTATCAGGACGCGATAGTAAAGGAACTCATAGCCCGCGCGGATGACAAAGCTGACGACACCGAAACTTCACAGCCTGAAGCCCTGTACGAAGATGACGCATACGCTGATGACGGCGGCGACAATTCAGCACATGAACAGGATATTCCAGAGTGCCACGAGCCGGATGCAACCCCCGCGCCTGTCAATCTGGAAGAAATCTACGCCGAAACAGAGCAATTCGAGAAAATGCCCGTGTCTGAGAAAATGAAGTACCTGAAGGCGATTGCGGAGATATACCACAGCCAGCCGATACATGATGACTACTACGGGTTAGACTGCGGTTTCTATGATTTATTCCGGCACTGCACAGTAAACGAGCTGGAGGAAATAGCGCGTATATCAGGAGTGAAAATCCCTGCGAGCGTGTATGTCGATAAGGGAGTTCTCGATATAAATTTGCAGTGGTACGTGAACGTGAAGGTGTTCGGAGTAGATACAACGCCAACCGAACTCGACTACGTGAAGGACGCGGACTACTGGTCAGAAACGCCCGAAAAGGCTAAAGCGAATAACAATCCGGCAATGTTATATGATTGGCTTGAAGCGGAAATCGAGAATTACGAATGCGGAAAGTTGACGGCGGAAGAGATGTCAGAAATCGTGAAGTATGCGCCACTCGGAACGCTGAGGACATATGCGCGAATGAACGAAATCGCACCGTTAATGAGCAATGATGAACGTGAAGGGCTGAAACGAGCAATCACGGCAAGAATTTTTTTACCTGCTGATAATATCAGCAAAAATGAAGGAGAGATAACAGCAATGTTGAATAAGTACGCGGAAAACCGAGCAACACGGCGAGCAATACTGGACGGAATGAGGTTTTTCTGGCGAGAAATCCAGAAACGCACAGAAAAGGGATTGTCGAGCGAAAAACTGCCGGAGGCAATACTTAGCGTGAAGAAAGAATACCGCAGACTGAGGCTTGAAGGTTTCCAGCTCCGGCGGAAACTACTGCGAGTGATATGTGCGGAGGAAATATCGCAAGCATGTGCGAAATACGTTGCGCGATGCCGTGAAATTCAGAGGAGGCGCACAGGGAAATGAAAAAGTTTATAGCGGTGATAGCGGGGTTTGTGTTCAGGCACAGCCCCGCATTTTATGAGCGTAGGAGAAAGAAGTTGTCGAAACGGCTTCACAGTGTATTCGATATGGACTTCATAGAAGGAACTCTTGATTGCACGGTCAGGAGTTATTTAGCGAACAATTAAGGAGGAATAAGCGATGACAGAAGAACAGGAGTACGAATATGACGTACTTGACGAATTTTTAGGCGATGTGTA
>JAFRSL010000231.1 GCA_017427625.1 Synergistaceae bacterium
CTCCGCACTCATCTCCTCATATCTCCGCCGCGCATATCCTTTCGGTAACCACCCTTTGCGCTGTGAGCCGAAGATATTTAGCTTCTTCAGCAAACGTTCATTCGTAAACGTCAAATGACACGTCCCCTTCTTGTAGAACGTAACCGTAAAATACTTTAGGGGGATATTTCGCAGATTATGTGATTTCTTCGCTTCTTCCATCTGCGCGTTTATATTTACTTCGCCTGTTTCCCCATTATCTAGGAAATTCAGCACCTTTTCTATGTCTGCAAGTTTAGGAATTACACGCCACAGCCAGACATCATAACGCCCGCCACTGTAATGCTCATAGGCACTCAGTCGCAGAACTACCCGGCGGTTTATCTTCCACGCACTATTTGTTTTCCAGCCGTTATAGTAGTGAATGTTGATTTTCTCGTCTTCATCCCATGAATGACGCGCTGAAAGTTCATCGAACAAATCCAGAATACACTCATCAACGCTTTTTATCAGGTTACGTGCTATTTCTTCTTGTATTGTTTTGATGTTCCAATACGAGAAGTCATAGTGAGTCAGCGTTTCTATCTTCGTGAGATATTCATTCTGCTGATTGCTCGTCAGCCTTCCTACTATACGCGGATGACGGAATAATTTTTCCCAGTACTTGCGCCGGACTGCACGCACATATTCATTCACGCTGAATATGTAGTTTTTGTCGTCATCTTCACCGTTGTATATCCTTAGTGTTATGAGGCTTTTTTCCTCCAGTGATTTTTCTTTCAGCTCACGAAGCTCATCATTCAGCCTCAATCCCCATTCGATTTCGCGGTTGTATTGTGCTACGAATGCTGACACCAAATCCGACTCTGCAAGCTCTGAGTTTTGCGCCTTTTTCTCGTACTCTTCGTAGTCTTTCTCTCGGAGTGTCTCAAATATCGTTGTTTTGCGTTCCGGCTCTGGGACTATCACTTTTACACATGCGATTTCAACATCTGTCGGATTTTCGGCAACACTGAATGCTTTTTCGTAGTACTTTATTTCCGCTCCATACTGTTCTAACTTTTGGAGTAAGTTTTTGCGTTCGTTGCTGTATGGATTTCTCAGCGTTTCAGCGTTCAGAAGACAGATTATCGCTCCGCCAGATGTCTGCTGTATCTCAATCGCTTTCAGCAAATGACGCGCTCCGACACTGAACGGCGGATTCATGATAATTAAGTCGTAGTGCTTGTACGTGTGGTAGGTCAGAAAATCGTCATGTACCACTCGGAAGCCTTTATCTTTGAGGATTGCTCGAAATTCTGGTTCTATCTCTATGCAGTCTATATCCATTTCCAGATTTCTATGATAAGTACTCCATTTGAATGAATCTGCTTTCTTTCTCAGAAAATCGCAGATATTTCCGCGTCCGGCTGAAGGTTCTAGCACATAATATGCTTCCGGCCAGTCGATTCCTTCCGTGATTTTCTCTAACAGGCTTTCAGGTGTCGGGTAGTAGTCTTCACTCCCTGTTATCTTAAGCATGATGTACCCACCTTTCTTCAAGCTGTATTGCTCCGGCGTTCGCTATATACCACCCTATGTACTCTCCGCAGTCTTTGCAGTGAACAAAATTACCTTCCCGCACTTCCAGTTCTCCACCGCAATTAGGACACGGATTAAACATGTTCTCGTCTTCGTAGTCATACATCATAATTTTTTCCTTTCTTTGGAATAAAAATGGGAGCTGTGATAGCCTCCCTTATGTGCACTCTATTCGCATTCCTGAAATAACGTCATTTGCCGTTCGTAAACGTTTTCTTCATTCAGCGTTTCTTTTTCACATAAAAAACGGGAGCTGTTTTGCCCCCGCCTGTTCCACGCTCGTAATGCGTCTTTCGGCTTTCGGAAATATCCGTAATTACTCACTCCGCAAATAGCACAATCTACGCTGTAGAGTCTGCCGTCATCTGTGCTGTCGTTCGGGTCTCGTCCGTTTTGCCCGCACTGCCATATATACGCGAAGCCTCCGCAAAATGGACACGGTAATAATTCCTCACCGTCAACGCTCGTCATCACTATCTCGTCCATGTATCCCATGCTTTCACCGCCTGTTCCTCTGCTTTATGTCCGCAGAACGGGCAACGATTGAGAATGCTATTCATTGTTTGTGCCTCGTGGATTAAAGGGGTCAAACGGTGCGCTCGGTCTGCTGTTCCACAAATCTATTGCCATCTTGTGGTCAAGGCATTCACGGGTTCGCGCTCCGCAAAACGTACAGCCCGCAATGAAACTTATGCCGTCTTCTGAAGGTACGGTGAATAACTGGACGTTCTTGCTTCCACAGAACGGGCATTCATTGAGTTTTTTATCGAAACTTGAAATGCCTTTACCTTCGGTTTCTTGTCCGCATATAGGACAGGGTCTTTTGATTTCGTTCATAATTAATCCTCCTTACCGTCAATTCGGTCAAGAATCTGCTTTGCTGCTTCAGGAATGAACCTAAAGCTCAAACCTTCTTCGTCATCTTCAGGATTGGTTATAAGTTCATACAGCGTCCTAATGAATTTGTACATCTCTGGAGCTGCAATAACCAAAGGTGCATAAGCCTTATCATTGAGTACACAGATGAATTTACTCTCAGGCCTTTTGCCTAATATGTGAACTAATCTGTCTCCTGAAAGCTCAACATACCATTCTTCTTTTGTGAAATCTAGCATTAAGCCTCACCCCCTTCCTTACCGTCAATGCGGTGAGCGATAGTCAGGAGTCTGTTGATGTAATCCTGAAAATCAATTTTATGTTCGTCAGGAGCGTTATCCTGAAGGAATTTAAGATAGCCCAAGAAAGCGCATAGAGCATCATACAAATCAGGAGCGGCGGCAAAGAGTCTAGCGTCAGCTAGAGTACGAACCCCAGCTATATAATACTTTGACTTGTCCGAGTAGATTGCATATCCGCGTATGTTTTCTATTTCGCGGTCAAGTGAGTATTCTTTAGAGCTGACCTTTTCAATGCGCCATGTGCCTTTTGTGAAATTCGCCATTACAACTTCACCTCCTTTACTCTTTTCCTGATTAACTGTGCATCCGTGTACGTCCGTGTCCATTTCCCGAAAATCTCTCGGAATATATGGTGTATGCCCTGCTTGCCTTCATAGCTGAATATGAAGTTTTCTTCCGCTGACTGCGTTTTCCCTTTCTCTATCCTGAAGCTGTAGTTTCTTCCGGCCGTAAAGCTGAAGTTCAATCTCTGGTTAGGCTTTTTACGGCTTTCGGGTGCGCTCAATACTATTTTCACATATTCCATGCTAACACCTCATTCACTGCCTCTGCTATATTCTCGATTGCACATACATCGTCATGTCTCAGGCATTTTTCGCTCAATATATCTTCTGGGCATTTCTCGCTCCCGTAATATTGGCATTTTGCGCAGATACCTTCTTCACCGTTGTATGCGTCGTCCCAGTACAAATCCGCATATGGACGACTGCTATCTGACATTAACGGCTCATTTATACCGCTGATTCCTAGCACCTGATAACCGTTGCGTAATACCTCGCCTATCAGAATATCCGCTCCGTAAACTTCTCGCTGGCCGTCTTTCAGGCTGTCTTCCCAGTTACGACAGTTGCCTTCGCAGTCCCAGCGGTATTCCACATATTGATACGGACAATGATTCTCGCAGTAGCTCCGGCTGTAACTGTCCTCATTAAAGCTCAGGTACGCTCCTTCTTTCAGCAATTCAAACATTGGCTTCCGGCTGTTACGCTTTATCAGCTCTCGTAGTGTTTCTCTCATTTTTTTTCGCTCCTTTCAGAAACAAAAAGGCCGGATTTCGTTGCGTTCCGGCCTCGCCCTTACTGCTATTCCTCTGTTACCGCTATACTGTACTTCTTGGCGGTTGTCCTCTTGCGCGCTGCCGAATTGATACGGCTCGGTGTTTTGCCATTTTTCACGCGGTAATAGCATTCTGCTATCATCATTGGACTTCTCCACCACACGATTTTCTTCGCTTCGGAGTCATCCTGCCAAAGCTCGCGGCATACCTCGTTTATCTGCTTCCATGAGTATCCACGCGACTGCGCCTCTTCGATTTCTGCCATATGACGCTGTATCAGCCTGTATATCGGCTTCAGTGTCTCGTTCAGTACGTGAATTTTGCTTCCGCATGGTTTCTCGCTTGCAAGTCTTTCAAGTATTGTCATTGCCATTGTGTTTTTCCTCCTGTGTATTTTTTGAGCCGGAATACTTTTCTGCATCCGGCTGGCTTCTCTCTATGCTATGCGCCTTGCCTCATAGAAGGCTTCGATTCCACGACACGTTGACGACATATCCTTTCCTGAATATCCATTCTGGCGCAGATATTCAATTACCGCGTCCAAATCTCCATACGCCACTTTCAAATCAAGCGCAAACGTATCTATGTCCCTCGCTTCGTGGTACTTGTCCCATCGTTCTCGGTCGCGTATTGCCTCGAACTTTTTGACGGCTTCGCATGTCTCGTTATAGTTCAGGCTCGACAATCCGTTCTCCTGTATGTACCTGATTGCGTCCTCTATGTCCTGAAATTTCACGCGGTCAAGGGCTACGTAATTTATTCCGGCCACTTTCGCCATTCCCGCAAGCCTCTTGTTGTACCACCGATTGTGTGAACCGTACCTTGAGTCACGAA
>JAFRSL010000232.1 GCA_017427625.1 Synergistaceae bacterium
AGAGCGAAGAAGGGTATGCCCATGAGTGAGAGGCTCATGCGTGAATTGATGGATGCCTACAAGAATGAGGGAGCTTCGATAAAACGACGTGATGACACTCACAGAATGGCCGAAGCGAACAGGGCATTTGCACATTACCGCTGGTAGTCGCAACAAAATCTTTAGATGCAGGTGTTGAACGTCGCCCTTTGTGGCGTGGATTGAAATGCAGGATATTAGCAAAGTAAGAAACATAGGAATAGCAGCCCATATAGATGCCGGAAAGACTACGACAAGTGAGCGCATTCTCTATTACACGGGGAGCAACTACAAAGTCGGTGAAGTCCACGAAGGCAATGCAACTATGGACTGGATGGAACAGGAGCGCGAGAGAGGCATCACGATAACCTCAGCCGCTACAACTTGCGCGTGGAAAGGTCATACAATCAACTTGATTGATACGCCAGGCCACGTGGATTTTACAGCAGAGGTTGAAAGATCACTTCGCGTTCTTGACGGGGTAGTCGCGATTTTCTGCGCTGTCGGCGGGGTTGAGCCTCAGTCCGAAACAGTCTGGAGGCAGGCCGATAAGTACGATGTCCCGAGAATTGCGTTCGTCAACAAGATGGACAGAATCGGCGCGGACTTTCCGGCGGTCGTAAAGGCAATGCGCGAGAAACTCGGTGCAAACGCGATACCCATACAGCTCCCTATGGGTGCTGAAGATGATTTCGAGGGCATAGTTGATCTCATAGAGCAGAAAGCGTATTACTTCCCCGGCGTTTTAGGTCAGCCGCCAAAAGAAGGAACAATCCCGGCGGAGCTTGCAATGTCGGCAAAAGAAGGACGCGAGGCAATCGTTGAAGCTCTCTCGGATTTCAGCGATGACATAATGACGCTCTATCTTGAGGGAAAGCCAGTTAGCCCCGAGCTCATTCGCAAAACTATGCGTGAGGCTGTCGTAAACCTGAAAGCAGTACCCGTTCTCTGTGGGTCAGCGTTCAAGAACAAGTGCGTTGAACCGTTGCTCGATGCGGTTGTGGAGTATCTTCCCAGCCCTGTTGACCTTCCGGCGGTCAAGGGATTTCTTCCCAGCGACCCCGACAAAATCGAGGAAAGGCACAGTAATCCTGATGAACCATTCTCGGCTTTGGCGTTCAAAGTGGCTGTAGACCCATTCTTGGGTAAGATATATTTCCTCCGCGTATATTCTGGAAAACTCGACAAGGGCGGTGCTCTCTACAATCCAACGTCGAGGCAGAAGGAACGTATCGGGCGCATTATGAGAATGCACTCCAACAAGCGCGAGGACATCGACAGCATGGAGGCCGGAATGATAGTCGCTGTTCCGTCCCTCAAGGCAACAAGAACAGGCGATACCCTCTGCGACGAGTCGAAGCCTATAGTGCTTGAGAGCTTGGAGTTCCCGGAGCCGGTAATCTCGTTAGCGGTTGAACCAGCGACACAGCAGGACAAAGTGAAGCTGTCGAAAGGTTTGAACGCTCTTGCTGACGAAGATCCTACGTTCAGGGTACACAATGACGAGGAAAGCGGTCAGACCGTAATATCAGGAATGGGCGAGCTTCATCTCGAAATCATTGTTGACAGGCTCAAGCGAGAGTTCGGCGTTGATGTCAAAGTCGGCAATCCTCAGGTCTCTTACCGTGAGGCCATCAGGAAACCGGCAAGGGCTGAGGGCAAGTACATTCGTCAGTCAGGCGGTCGCGGACAGTACGGACATGTCGTGTTCGAGATTGAACCGATTGAAGGCGGAAAGTTCGAGTTCGAGGACAAAATTGTTGGCGGCGTAATCCCCAAAGAGTTCATCGCTGCAGTCGAAAAAGGTCTCGAGGAGGCTATTCAGTCAGGAGTTCTCGGAGGCTATCCAGTTATCGGCGTTAAGGTTTCGCTTGTTGACGGAAGTTATCACGAGGTTGACAGCTCAGAAATGGCGTTCAAGATTGCCGCGTCAATGGGCTTCAAGGAGGCCATGAAGAAAGCTGACCCCGTACTCATGGAACCCGTCATGAAGGTCGAAGTTACAACGCCTGAGGAATATCTCGGAGACGTTATCGGAGACTTGTCGTCGAGGCGCGGTCGCATTGACGGCATGGAGATGAAGGCTAACGCAAGGGAAGTCAGAGCGTTCGTTCCGCTTGCAAGCATGTTCGGGTACGCTACGGATCTTAGGAGCAAGACTTCAGGAAGAGCAACGTATTCTATGGAGTTCGACCACTATGAACAGACACCCGCAGAAGTCAGTGAAAAGATTTTGCAGGGCAGAGTTTAATCAAATTAAGGAGACAATGAATTATGGCAAAAGAAAAGTTTGAGCGCAACAAACCACATTTGAACATCGGTACAATCGGGCATATTGACCACGGCAAGACAACCCTCACAGCGGCTATCACGAAATGCCTCGCCACTGAGAACTTCGCGGAGTTCACAGCCTATGACATGATCGACAAAGCCCCTGAGGAGAGGGAGCGCGGTATCACAATCAACATCGCTCACGTTGAGTACCAGACACAGAA
>JAFRSL010000233.1 GCA_017427625.1 Synergistaceae bacterium
AACAGTGGTGTTCAGGGATTGCAATAACGTTTTCTCAGCCTCTCATAAACTCCCTCCGGAACAACATCCCTGACAGTCCCCCCAAAATGAAATATCTCCCTCACGCTAGAGCTCGATACATACGAATACTTAGGGTCAGTAACGATGAAGAACGTCTCAATCTCCGGCGCAAGCTGGCGGTTCATCAATGCCATCTGAAACTCGTACTCGAAATCACTCATCGCCCTCAGTCCTCGCACAATCACTCCCGCGTTCTTCTGCCTGACGTAATCCACTAGAAGACCGTTGAAGCTGTCCACCGTTATGTTCTTGACATGGCCGAGTGATTCCCTTGCCATTACACAGCGTTCCTCGACAGTGAATGCCGAAGTCTTGCGCTCGTTCACGAGTACGCTCACAATTACCTCATCGAAAACTGCCGCAGCTCTTTCAGCAATGTAGATATGGCCGTTCGTGATCGGATCAAACGAGCCGGGATACACCGCAGTAACTTTCATCAATCATCACTCCGAATGTGTCAGGTATTTTGGACTGAATATTATTTTACCGTACATTATGACCGTCTGTAAAAGCGACAGAACTTCCGCAGCTGGCAATGCCCACACAAGTCCCCATACTCCCCACAAATGATTCAGTATCAGCATCATCGGCACATAAAGCAGGCACTGCCGGCACACGCTCAAAACCAGAGAAGCACGTCCAGCTCCCATGCCCTGCAAAGCGTTCACGAATATGAAGAATACTGCGAACATTATCGTCGTACTCTGCTTTATCCTAAGGAACTTAACACCATACTCGAATGCTTCAGGCTGAGTCAGGAACACAGAAACTATATCACCTGAGAAAACGTAGCATCCCGCAATAATCATGAGGCTTGTTGTTACAGTGAATGACAGCGAGAACTTCAGCATTGCCCTGTACCTGTCCCAATCCTCCGCACCGACGCAGAACCCTAAAAGCGGCTGAATACCCTGCCCTGTCCCCATAGCAAAAAGGCACGCTATCTGGTCAATCCTCATCATTACACCAGCAGCAGCAACGGCCATATCTCCGTAAGAAGACATCAGCGAGTTCATGATCATCTGCGAAATACTCATAAGCCATGGATCAAGGCAGGCAGGAATCCCTATCGCTAAAACTCCCCATGCTATTCCGTCGTTCATCTTGAAGTTCTTTATGTGAATGCTAAGTGATGAGCGGCCAAGCAAAAAGTAGCCAGCGTAATACAGCGCACCGATAATTATGCTTGTTGTCGTGGCTATCGCAGCTCCTGTTATTCCCCAGCCGAACCAGAGTATCATTACAGGGTCAAGAACTACGTTGAGCATGTTTCCGAATATCTGACCGAACATTGCTGCTGTGGCATTGTGTTCAGCCCTCATTATTCCTCCGCAGGCCATCGAGAAAAGTATAAATGGCGTGGATGCTACGACTATTGACAGGTAACTATGCGCAAGCTTGAAAGTTTCTGGACTCGCTCCTATTGCTCGAAGTATGCTGTCTATGAAGCACATGAATATCACCGACATTATTGCCCCGACAATCAAGCTCCCCCAAACACAGAAAGAGGCTATCGAATTTGCGCGTTCATTCTGTCCGGCTCCAAGAGTCCGCGAAATAAATGACATAGCCCCAACCATGAAGATTATTCCGAGCGCGATTAAAACCATGAACACCGGAGCAGCAATAGAGACCGCCGCAAGCTGTAAAGGGTCATGAGTCCGCGCAATGAAGAATGTATCTGCTAAGTTGTAGATCAGGAGCATAATCTCAACAACTATTGCGGGGATTATGTTGGAGATTGCCTGACGCGTTACGGATTGTTGACGCAAAATATCACGTGTCCTTTCGTGTTGTTGACTGAGGGGATTATAACATCTTGAGGAATGTTAGGCAGGTCTCGCCGTACTCCCTTGATGACATGACTTCGAGATTATTGGGATTGACAGTCAGAGTTAAGGGTTCACGCGCAGAGTGTTCGATCACCATCACTGCATCGTCAGCAAAAAGAGCCGAGAGATTCGGGATTGCAGGGAAAGTATCGCACCAGCCGGAATTATATGGAGGGTCAGCAAAAATTATATCGAACTTCATCTCACGCTTAATGAGCCACGAGACTGCCCGCCTGACTTCAAGCGACAACACTAATGACCCCCTCGCCATTTCATGGCCCTCTCCCCCTTTGCAGGGGGCGCGATATTGCCCTTGTCGCCCCTGCGTAAGGGGAGATGTTGAACGAAGTGAGACAGAGGGGTCGTCTTTTCCAACGGAGGGGTTCTGTGTAACCTTCCGTATATCATCGGCACGTGATTTCACACTCTCGACGAACACAGACCTTGCCCCGCGCTTCATGGCCTCAATTCCGACCCTTCCAGTTCCCGCGAAAAGGTCAAGGAACTCCGCGCCCTCAACCTTCCCGCCCAATATGCTGAACAACGCGGAGATTACGCGCCCCGAAGTCGGCCTGACATCTTTCATGACAGTCTCGCAGCAGCATCGTTCAAGGCAGAACGTACAGCAGGAGTCAGGAATGCAAGTGTCGTCTTGTCCAGCCTCAGCAAGAATCCCTCATATCTCGGCGCAACATGAATGTAGAATTTCTGCTCGAACTCATCATCGCTCGTCAGCGTCTCAAGAAGATATATATTCCCGTCATTGAACGTTCGCCCGAACTTCCAGAACGATTTTTCCCTGCGACCCTCAATATTCCTCAACCCGGCCATGTCGTTGGACGTGATCTGCCGTGCTATCTTTATGTGCATGTCTTGCTCTACCCTCCGTTGAACCGTGAACGCCCGCGACTTCCTGAACGTTACGCGGTAAATGTTCCTTCCTTCCTCAAGCCACTTACGCTCGTACTTCGTCGTAACCTCACGCTTTGGGTTGACCTCGAAATCCTCAGCCGTCAAAGCCTCATGACGCCCCAGAATTTCCCACACTTCATGCGCGTATGGCTCGTCGTCCGTAACCATCACGAATGTACCCGACATCTTCAGAACAGCCGCGAGACCGTCAGAGAAATCCTTCGCCGTAACCCTCCTGTGAGCATCAGCATTCTTCGACCAAGGACAGGGGAACTGCATAAATATTTTCTGCAATGTCTCGTCAGCAAAAAGCTCCCGCAACATGTACCTTGCATCGGTGTTTATGATGCGCAAATTCTTGAGACCGCCTGCCCTCCTCGCGCACCTAAGAACGCAAGCCTGTGAGATTTCCACGCCGTAGAGGAGAATATCGGGGTGCTTCTCTGCGTACTGCACTGTGTACTCTCCGTTGCCGAAGCCGATTTCAAGCTCCGTTTCCGGCTGAACGGGCAAAGCTATTCCGCTCTCAGGGTGAATTATTACGCTGTATTGAGGGCGAGCCTGTACTGGTTTCAGAATGTCCATGTGAAATCAGGAAGCCCCTCTGCAAGCACGCGCGATTTTACGTCTGCCATTATTGCCTCTAGTGCCTCCTTCGTCCTCCCCTCACATCTCACGACCATAACGGGCTGTGTGTTCGAGGCGCGAATTAGTCCCCAGCCATCAGGGTAAAGTATCCTCACCCCGTCAATGTCGCTGACCTCGTATTTCTCGCGGGCCTTCTGAGTTATTCGCTCCGTAATCTGGAACTTCACATCGTCCGAGCAAGGGATTCGGATTTCTTCTGTTGACGGATAGACAGGTATCGACATCATGAGGCGTGAAAGCGATTCTCTTCTTGCTGACATTATCCGGAGAAGCCGGCCTGAAGCGTAGAATGCGTCATCATGGCCGAAGAACTCATCGGCGAAGAACATGTGTCCCGAATATTCCCCAGCAAAGAGCGCACCAAGCTCGCGCATTTTTGCCTTTATGACGGAGTGCCCGGACTTCCAGAAGAAGGGCTTCCCTCCAAATTTCTCCGCGACCTCAGGAAGCACCATGCTGCATTTTGGCTCAACGAGAACCGCCGTACCCTTGTGAGTTCCAAGTATCTCCTTCCAATAGAGCG
>JAFRSL010000234.1 GCA_017427625.1 Synergistaceae bacterium
GTCAACGATTACCCAACATCACGGGCTTGCTCGCACATCTACGACACGCTCGTATTCCTCAACCCCGACGGAACATTAAGGCCGGGCCTCGCCGAAAAATGGGAGTTCCTCTCCGACACAGCCTACAAGATGTACCTCCGCAAAGGCGTGAAGTTCCACAACGGAGACGAAATGACCGCCGAAGACGTGAAATTCTCCCTTGAGCGCGCAAACACACCCGCAGGCTCGCACATTCACACGTACTCTCAGGATTTAGACTACGTGGTAATCGTTGACGACTACACCGTCATTATCCATCTCAAGAAGGTCAACTACCCCTTCTTCTCGTCGCTCGTACACAGCTGGGGCAACATCGTCTGCAAGAAGGTCGTTGAGGCTGCCGGTGATGACTACGGAATGAACCCCGTAGGAACAGGCCCCTTCAAGTTCAAGGACTGGGCAAAGGGCGACCACTACACGTTTGAGCGTTTCGATGATTACTGGGGAAACAAGGCGAAGTTCCAGACCCTCATCGTCCGTTCAATCCCTGAGCCTACAAACAGGACAATCGAGCTTGAGACGGGAGCTGTCGACATTGCATACCCCGTAACGACAATCGAGCTTGGACGTATTCAGGACAACGACGAGCTTGAACTTCAGCGCAAAGTCATTCCGTCGACAACCTACATGGGCTTCAACGTCCACAAAGCTCCGTTCGATGACGTCCGCGTTCGCAAGGCAATCTTCGCGCTTCTCGACACCGTGAACATTCAGCGTGCGGTCATGAGAGGAGTCGGCCAGACACCACGCAGCCTTATCCCCGAAGTAACGAAGTACTCAATCAACAACGAGATACCCGTCCACGAGAGAGATGTCGAACTTGCGAAGAAACTCTTTGCAGAAGCAGGAGTTGACCCCGCAAAGCTGAAGTTCATCATTCGTTCCAACGAGCGCAAAGAACGCATCGACATGGCCACGATAATTCAGGCACAGCTCGCGGAAGTCGGCATCTCAACCGAAATCGTCCAGCAGGAATGGGGCGCGTACCTCAACGTTCTTCAGCAGAAGCAGCATGATGTGTTCCTTCTCGGCTGGGGACTCTCAGTGCCTGACCCTGATTACGCGGTCGCGGGACTGTTGGAGAGCAATGCAGGCACGAACTACACGACGTTCGCAGACCCTAAGCTCGATGAGATGCTCGCAAAGGGAAGAAGCCTTCCTGACGGTGAGGAGCGCGCGAAGGTCTACCGTGATATGCAGCTCTACATCAATGACCAGCTCCCGATGATTTACCTCCACAACGACGAGGCAATCGCAGGCGTGAGGAAAGTCGTGAAGGGATTTGAGGTTGACCCGTTCGAGGTTCACTCATTCAGGAATGTTTACTTTGAGGAGTAACGTCGACACCTCTCTGTCTCACTGACCCCCTCGCCAGCAAGCTGGCCCGTCTCCCCCTTGTCATGGGGCGCAAAAATCTTGCCTCCCTTGCGTAAGGGGAGGTGTCTCGAAGAGACGGAGGGGTCGTTGTTCAACAATCCATGACGGCAGGGACGGAACTTCTGTGCCTTGCCGTTAATTTTATTGACACAAGGAAGTGAATTTTTCCCAATGCTCAAATACATTCTACGCCGAATAATAATGCTTATCCCTGTATTGCTCGGTGTGGCATTCTGCGTCTTCACGCTTCTATACTTCACGCCCGGCGACCCAGCGAGAATGGTTCTCGGAGATTTGGCGACTGATGAGGCAATTAAAGAGTTCCGCGACAAGGAGGGACTCAATGATCCGTTCCTCGTTCAGTTCGGGAATTACGTCTGGAAGGCTGTAGCACACGGCGACATTGGACGCTCCTACAGCTCGAAACGCCCAGTGATGCAGGAAATTCTCACAGCGTTTCCGTACACTCTGAAACTCTCGGCGTTCGCAATGATCATCGCAATTATAATCGGCATACCATGCGGAATAATCTCGGCCATAAAGCAATACTCATGGTTCGACACAATCACCATGATATTCGCAATGATTGGCCTCTCAATGCCGGTGTTCTGGCTCGGCCTGTTGCTGATACTGTTCTTCTCGGTGCGTTTAAGGTGGCTGCCCTCGTCGGGGTTCTCAACGTTCAAGGCGATGATACTTCCGTCGGTTGCACTAGCTGCTCAGAGCGTCTCAATGGTTACGAGAATGACGCGCTCATCAATGCTTGAGGTAATCCGCGCCGACTACATTCGCACAGCACGCGCAAAAGGTCAGAAAGAGAGCATCGTAATTGGTGTCCACGCTCTCAGAAACGCACTAATCCCCGTCGTAACGTTGTGCGGTCTGCAGTTCGGGCAGTTGCTTTCGGGAGCAATTTTGACCGAGAGCATATTCGCTGTTCCCGGTGTCGGCCGATTGATGGTCAACGCTATAATGAGCCGCGATTACCCTATGGTGCAGGGTGGCGTGTTATTCATTGCGATAACGTTCAGCATCGTGAATTTGCTGGTTGACCTTCTTTATGCGTACATTGACCCGCGCATTAAGGCGGAACTGAAATAGGAGGGCTTGAAAATGTCAGACAAAGAATTTACCCCTGAGCTTGTCAGAAAGAGACGAAGCCCCTTCATGGACGTTATGCTTCGCCTGAGCAAAAGCCCCCTCGCAATGTTCGGCCTTGCGATAATATTCGTCCTCGTATTCTGCGCTATATTTGCGGAAATAATCTCGCCATACAGTCCAATAAAGCAGGACTTGATGCACATGTTTGAAACACCTTCGGCACAGCACTGGCTTGGGACTGACGAATTTGGCCGCGACATTCTGAGCAGGCTGATATACGGCGCGAGAGTGTCATTGCAGGTCGGCTTCATAGCTGTCGGAATTGCACTCATAACGGGCGGAATGCTTGGCGCAATTTCCGGCTATTACAGCGGGAGGCTCGACAACTGCATAATGCGCGTAATGGACGTTCTATTGTCGATACCTCAGACGCTTCTTGCGATTGCTATCGTTGCGGCGTTAGGGCCTAGCTTGATGAACTTGATGATTGCGGTCGGTATTTCGGCTGTTCCCACTTCTGCGCGTATCGTTCGAGGCTCGGTGCTTTCGATAAGGTGCTTGGAGTTCATCGAGGCTGCAAGGGCTGCGGGAAGTTCAGACCTCCGAATTA
>JAFRSL010000026.1 GCA_017427625.1 Synergistaceae bacterium
CCCGGCGCGTTAATGGCCTCGTGCCTCACGGGTGTTTCAACCGCAAAAATTTCGCTCTCCCAGCCCTTCAACGTCGATTCCCTCAAAGACTGGCTGATTTCGTCGGGCTACAATCCTTCAAGCCTCGTTTGGATGCCTGGTCAGTTTGCACAGCGAGGATTCATCATTGACGTTTACGATCCGGCCTACGCGATGCCCCTGCGGTTCGAGTTCATGGATGAGGAATTGGAGAGAATAGGGGGCTTCCACCCTGACACTCAGAAATCGAGCAAGGAGTTGATGGCACTGGAGGAAGTAACGCTTCACGGAATCTCTGAGGCAGTCATTGCGAAAGCTATTAACCTTCTTCCGCCCGACACACTCGTAATACTCAATGATCCCTCGAAGACTGAAGCTCAGGCCGAGTCATTCATGTGGCTATGGCGTGAAGTTTTTGCTGACGTTAATGCCGGCTACGATGTCGATGAATGGGAAAAAGTTTTCGTCAAGCTCGCAAGACTCCCAATCGTAAGAATCACGAAAGACCCAATGAAATCCGACGCTGAGTTTCCGACCGACTCACTCCCAGCGTTCAAAGGCAACCCCGAAAGTATCCTCACACTTTGCGAAGGACTCACTGATAACGGTTACAGCGTTGAGGTTTTCACGAACAACCCGGTGTTCCAGAAGCTCCCGTACAACATTCATGAGGGAAATTTGTCGGCAGGATTCATGGACAGATCAGCGAAGAAAGTCTTTCTCTCGGAGCGCGAACTTTCAGGAATCAACGCCGGAATATCATTCACTCAGCGAAGGACTCCTAATGACTGGAAAGAGGGCGGTAAGCTATCGGTTGGCCAGCTAGTGATTCATGATGACTACGGGACTGGGATATTCAGGGGAATCCAGACGATTGACGCGTCGGGAGTTCCTATTGATATGCTGACGATTGAGTTCGCGGACAATCAGGTGCTTATGATACCCGTAACGCAGTCGGAGAAATTGACCGGCCTCAACGAACACGAGAGCGAGTCTGCAAAACTTGACACCCTCAAGGGAAAGACGTGGAAGCGAAATCTCCAGAAGACTCAGGAACGTGCCCAGCGTGAGGCCTTGCAGCTCATGGCGATATTCGCACAGCGTGAACTTGAGAGGCGGCCTCCATATGCTGAGACTGACGAGGCTTATGATGAGTTCGTGAAGGCTTTTACGTTCAATGAGACCGCTGACCAGTTGAAGGCCGTTAATGAGATCATGGCCGACCTGTCATCAAATTTCCCGATGGACAGACTGCTAGTTGGTGATGTAGGTTTCGGGAAGACAGAGGTTGCATTGAGGGCAGCGTTTAGGGTAGTGATGTCTGGATTTCAGGTCTGCGTTCTTGTTCCGACGACAATACTCGCACAGCAGCATTACGCGGCGTTCCAGTCGAGATTGTCGGGCTTTCCTCTGAATGTTGGGCTACTCTCACGCTTCATAACGGCCAAGCAGTCGAAGGAGGTCTTGAAGTCAACCGAAGAAGGAAGGATATACATTCTCATCGGTACACACAAGCTCTTGCAGAAGGGCGTGAAGTTCAAGAATTTGGGACTTCTCATCATTGACGAGGAGCATCGTTTCGGGGTAATGCACAAGGAGAGCATGAAGATCGCTTACAGTAAGACCGACGTACTGAGCCTTTCAGCGACACCGATCCCTCGAACCCTTGAGATGGCACTCAGGGGACTCAGGAGCATTTCTGTACTTTCGACACCACCAGAGGATCGCCTACCAATTACGACCTACACAGGGCAATTCAATCCTGGAACAATCCGCCGGGCGATAACGTATGAATTGAATCGCGGAGGACAGGTTTACTTCCTTTCTGGGAAGATTTCTCGAATGCCTGAATACATGAGGATGCTTACGGCGTTTTTCCCTGATGCTACGATAAAGACGGCTCACGGAGAGATGAAGGAGAAGGAACTTGAGGAGACGATGCTTGAGTTCTACGACGGGAAGATAGACATTCTTATTGCGACGACGATAATCGAGAGCGGGCTTGATGTTGGCCGTGCGAATACCATAATCATCGATAACGCTGAAGAACTGGGGCTTGCACAGATGTACCAGCTTCGAGGACGAGTAGGAAGAAGGGGAGAGAAGGCCTTTGCGTATTTCTTCTATCCAGAGAAGGAGACGCTGAATCAGGATACTCTTGACCGCCTTGAAGCGATTTCGACGATGACGGAACTTGGCTCAGGCTACGAGATAGCGCGGAAGGACTTGGACATTCGCGGAGGGGGCGAGGCTGGCGGAACATTGCAGCACGGTACAACGCGTAACAGCTCATACAATCTCTTCTACAGAATGCTCGAACAGGAACTTGACCGTTTGCGCGGAAAGAAGGAAGCTCCGAAGCCCGAGATTATCTCCGACATTGGAGGCGGCTTCATTCCCGAACGCTATATACCGCAGGACGATGTGAGGATTACACTATACAGGCGAATGATCAACGCGGTCGGTCTTGATGAACTTGACGCGCTATGCGATGAGATGTCGGACAGGTTCGGGAAAGTTCCGACGGAGGTTAGGTATCTTGCGGGGCTTACGGCGGTTAAGAACTTCGGGGGACGCTACGGGATTACTGAGGTCAGCATCAAGCGGGGAACTGTAACGGTGAAGTATAACGGTGCAGAAATCCCTGAACAAGTCAGAAAACATCTTAAGTCATTAGGCCAATACCTGAAACTTGTAACGATAGGGTAAAATATTCTGGAAAAATTTTCCGAAAGGATATGAAAGATTTTGAGTCTCGTACTATTCAACGACCTCACACGAAAGAAGGAAACATTCACGCCAATAAAGCCCGGCCATGTGAGCTTCTACTCATGCGGGCCAACGGTATATGACTTCTTCCACATAGGGAACGCAAGACCATTCATAGTATTCGATGTTCTGAGACGCTGGCTCGAACACGAGGGCTACAAAGTAACGTTTGTGCAGAACTTCACGGACATTGACGACAAGATGATACACCGCGCGCACAGGGAGGGTATGACGGTCCCGGAGCTTGCCGAAAAGTTCATCGCTGAGTACAACAAGGACGCTGACGCACTGGGAATCCGCCGGCCCGATGTTGCCCCCCGCGCAACCGAGCATATCCCCGAGATCATAGCGACGATTGAGCGGATAATCGCGAACGGACATGCATACGAGTCAAACGGTGATGTGTACTTCGACATTCGTAGCTGGCCGAAATACGGCTCACTTTGCAAACAGAACCTCGAAGACCTTGAGGCGGGCGCAAGAGTCGAACCCGGCGAAGGAAAGCGAGACCCCCTCGACTTCGCGCTCTGGAAAGCTGAGAAACCGGGCGAGCCATCATGGGAAAGTCCTTGGGGAAAGGGACGGCCGGGCTGGCACATAGAATGCTCGGCAATGTCATCAAAATATCTGGGCGACAACATCGACATTCATTCGGGCGGAGTGGATTTGATGTTCCCGCACCACGAGAACGAGGCAGCACAGAGCGAGGCTGCTTCAGGCTCAGGAAAACCGTTCGTGAACTACTGGCTTCACAACGGCTTCTTGCTCATTGACAGCGAGAAGATGGCGAAGTCATTGGGGAATTTCGTTACCGCAAGGGACGCGCTAAAGAGGTATCCGCCGCTAGCGATAAGATTCTTCATGTTGAGCGCACACTACAGAAGCCCGATAAACTTCAGCCATGAATCCCTCGAACAGTCAGCGGCAGGTGTCGAACGCCTCAGGAATTGCCGGAGCGATTTGGATTTTGCGGCAAAAACTCGAAACGGCAAATCAGATTTCGACGTTGCAAAGTACAAATCACAGCTTGAGGAGCTTCACACAAAGTTCACTGAGGCCATGAATGACGACTTCAACACGGCGGCGGCATTGGGAGTGCTATTCGATGTCGTCTACCTGATTAACACGAGCCTCAAGGAGAATGAGACACTCCCTGAAGATTTCTTCACGCTCTCGAAGAATGCCCTCGACGAATACGACTCAATACTCGGAGTAATCGGAAGTGATGACGCTGAGACCGAGAACGATGATGAATCAGCAGAAATTGAGAGGCTCATACAGGAGCGTGCAGAGGCGAGGAAGGCAAAGAATTTCGCGCGTTCGGACGAGATTCGAGATTCATTGAAGTCGCGGGGGATTGTCCTTGAGGATACTCCGCAGGGAACGAAATGGAAGCGTGAACTGTAATGCTGAAGCTATTATTTGTGCGAAGGTTCATGCCTTTGTTCCTGACGCAGTTTCTTGGGGCTTTCAACGATAATTTCTTCAAGAGCGCGTTGATGATGCTGATAACGTACAGGATTGGCGACGCTTCAGGTGTCGACCCCCGTATTCTTGTGAACGCTGCGGCGGGGGTGTTCATATTGCCGTTCTTCATATTCGCTCCAACGGCTTCAGACTTGGCTGACAGGTACGACCGTTCAACTCTAATGCGATGGGTGAAGTTCGCGGAGATTGTGGTGATGTCGGGCGCGGCATTCGGTTTCTGGCTTGGGAATGCGTGGCTATTGATGGCTGTACTATTCATGATGGGAGCGCAGTCAGCATTCTTCAGCCCGGCGAAATACAGCATACTTCCTCAGCATCTCAACGAGGACGAACTCATTGCGGGCAACGGCCTAATCCAGATGGGGACATATCTGGCAATTCTCACTGGAACGATAGCGGGCGGCTTGATGATACTCCGTGAGAACGGGATATACTGGGTTGGCGGACTCGCTGTAACGATTGCGGCGTTGGGGTGGTTCTTCTCAATGTTCATACCGCCAACGAAACCGATAGACCCCTCGCGCCCCGTGTCATTCCGAATCGTGAAGCGCACAATCGAGATGTTCCGCGAAGTTTACCCGATGCGAAAAGTTTTCGGGTCGATGCTTGCGATTTCGTGGTTCTGGCTGGTGGGGTCGGTGTTCTTGGCACAGTTCCCGACATACTCACGGCTCATACTCGGAACTGACGAGAGCGTTGCTACAGCATTTCTCGCAATATTCTCATGCGGAATCGGAATAGGCTCGATGTTCTGCGACTCGCTCCTCAAAGGAAAGGTAACCTCGAAATACGTCCCAGCTGCGGCATACGGCATAGCGATTGCGAGTGTGTTACTGTGGTACGTGAGCAACCGTCCTCCAGTTCCAGAGGGCACACCGATTATCGGCGCATGGGAGTTCTTCAGCCGTCCCGAAAACTTCATGATTACGGCGTGCCTATTCGTGATAGCGTTCTGCGGAGGACTGTACATCGTGCCGCTCTATGCTGTAATGCAGACTGAGGCGGGCGACAAGGTATCGGGAGTAATAGCTTGCTCGAACATAACGGATTCAATCTTCATGGCTATTGCGGCATTGGGCGCGGGTGTACTGATTTCGTGGGGGATAAGCATTCCGCAACTATTCCTTACGATGGGGCCGACGACGTTTATTGTTGGGCTTCTTGTGGGACTGATATAGAAATTACTGCCCTGTCTTCACGCGAGGACGGGGCTAAATCACTTGCATAAAATTACAAAACGTGTATAATGCACAGCCATGTCTAGTTCGAATCACAGCAACGACAAGAAGGTAGCTATAAATCGCAAGGCGAGACACGATTACTTCATACTCGATACGTTCGAGTGCGGAATAGTTTTGACAGGAACGGAGATTAAGAGCGTAAGGGCAGGAAATTTGAACTTGAAGGACTCGTATGCCTCACTGGAAAACGGCGAACTATGGCTTTTGGGGGTACATATCTCTCCATACGAGAAGGGAACGTATTACAACCACGAACCCGAACGCGACCGAAAGCTCCTGATGCACAAGAACGAGATACTCCGCCTCAGGAACAAGACCCGCGAGAAAGGTTTGACCCTTGTGCCTCTGAGTGTTTACATCAAGGACGGAAGGCGCGCAAAAGTTGAGCTTGGCCTCGCAAAAGGACGAACTGCTCACGATAAGCGCGACATGATAGCCGACAGGGACGCTAAGAGGACGATTGCCCGAGCTGTGAGGGGAAAAGGACGAGACTACGAAGACTAGCTTTCACGGGGGCGACAGGTTTCGACAGCGTGAAGGAGGGTCTGAAGGAGCAGGCCGGGGAAAGTCTGTAATCACCCGTAAAACTTCGGACAAAACAATAAAAGTCGAAGATAATTTCGCATTAGCGGCTTAGGCCAGCTACACCAAAGGACGGACAATGCTGGTGGTTCGCCGGAGGTGTCATGAAAACCAGCTCCCCGCCATGTAGAGAGTTCCGGCATGGTGATAGACCCGTAAGAACTCTGGAAAGGTTAAAGTTTGTCCCTGTACTTGACCTGACGACAATGAACAGTGAATAAGCCTGTAGAGCCGTCATGATTGGCCCACGTTGGACGGGAGTTCGATTCTCCCCGCCTCCATTTCTACGATCGGTGATTAGTCCGACCAAGTTTTTCAGTCATCATCAACCTCTATTAACTCATATGGTGTACCTTCTCCTGAAGCTTAGAATGATTTGATATAATACATCCCACGAGGGAGTCCCGGATGAGGTACAGGGCTCATCGCTGAAACGGGGAGCTGCCCCTGTGGAATTGAGGTGTACGCCATGCCGAAAGGTAAGCAAAAAACCGGAAAAAAACAGTGGCAATCGTTCCTCCCCTGGATCGATAAAATCGCCACTGCCATATTCTGGATTGTGAAAACCGTCTTAGTTTTAATGGACTGGTTCACTCGTTAAACCGCTGAGTGTTAATTTCACAGCGTTAGGGGTCTGCTAGCTCCCTCACCGCTGCCCCTATTCTATCACAAATTCACAAAATAGAGAATTTCTCCCTCCCTTTATGTTTACGCCTCAGCCGTGATTAGATTCTCACTTGCTCATGAGGCTCTGGACTATAGCAATCGCAATCGGAACAGCGGCTACTAACAGCCCCATCAATGTAAACCATTTATTCTGAGATGCGAGGATATCGTCAATCCGTCTTTCCATTCCGTCCATCCTTGCGCCTAAAGTCCGAATTTCACCTTTCATGCTGTTGACTTCAACGCGCAAATCCTTCATATCTGACTTCAATTCAGCTACATCGCTCTGAAGAATCCGCACATCATGCTTCAGTTCCGTAACGTCCGACTTCAAGCTGCTGATGTCCCTTTTCATCTCGGCAACGTCATTCTTGAGAGTATCAACATCACGGCTAAGTATATTGACCTCGCTTCTAAGCATGGGGACTCTATACATGAACTCTTCCTGCTCGTATGCTTCCTTGTACGCAACTTCCGGCATGGTATCACCCCTTCTCCACTATCACTTGACAAATATCTGGAAAATCACCAAGGAGATGCTCACCCCTACACCCAACAGCGTTATATACCAGCCCATCTTGGATTGCAGCGCGTTTATTTGTGCTGCCAGTGCTTTCACATCTCCGCGTATGTCGCTGATCTCGGCTTTCATATCACTCGCAACTGCCTGATGCTGTGCTAAATTCCTGTCCATCATCAGCTGTATTGTCGTCAGTTTGCTATCTATAAGTTTCTCTAATGATGCGAAACGTTCTTCAGTTCTCTTTAAGTCGGCTTCATGCTTGTCTGTAATTCCATTAAGAATTATATCTATTTCTTTCTTAGTTATGTATTCCGGTGCGGCTGCTGTCATTTTTGTTTTCTCCGATTGCAAAAGTTTCCGTAATTTTACCACAACAAAAAAAGGAGAGGTCTCCCCCTCCCTTTCATTTCTCTGTCATCAAGCTACTTCACGGATCAGGCTCAAAACGTTCTGAGGCTGCTGGGTCGACCGAGCAAGCAACAAATTTCCGGCCTGAAGCGCGATGTTCAGTTTGGTGAATTCCCTGAACCGCTTACGACCAAAATCGCGAGCCTTGAGTCTGAAGCATGATGTTCAGCTTTGTAAATTCCCTGAACCTCCCACAATTAAAATCGCAGGCTTTGAAATGCTAAAAAGCATCGTCCGAGAAGTTTGGTATTTAAGTCTCCACCTAGTTATTAGGCAACCCTTATTCTCGCAGGCGTGTCCAGTTCGCCCCTACTGTATAGTCCATCTAAGGACACAACATTACTTTTCCTCAGTGTGTTCAACGCACCGTTTACATCAGCATTGTACTCATAGCCGCTCGATGACCTGTATGTGCCTCTGTGCGTTCTGTGCCCGGAAAATCTGTATTTCCCCTGATTTTCTGGACTGTATACCGGAATTTCGTCTTTATCCCAGAAACTCGCCTTCGAGGTGTAGCTTTCCTCCTGTTCATGATAGTCCATTCCGTAAAGTTTACACAGATATTGCAATTTTTCTCGCAGCTTGCCAAATGGGATATTCACAAAATTCTGGTTGTTTATATTTCCCATATGACTATTACTCTGAAAATCTGCATTACTGCCGCATACAAGAACGCCTATGTCATTTCCCAAGCAGAAATTGATTATCATGCGAGCTGTCTTCGATATGTAATCGTTCACTCGATTGTTGCGTTTCCGCGCTATGGCCTTTTGACGCCTCGTAGGTTTCTTTCGCTTCTGCTTGTCCTTAATGCCCCTCAACCTAGCGTTCTCCTTGTTATGCCACTGAATTATCGACTTTAGTCTGCGCCCGTCTATGATGAACGTTTTACCAGTACTCGTGGCACATGTCGCCAAATTATTTACTCCCAAATCTATTGCCAGTGCTTTTGTTTTGTTTAATTCCCTTTGAACTTCAACTGCCTCATACACATATTGAATCTCAAAGTACCCAGCTTCGGATTTAGGAACAATCCTGATAACTTTCACTTTCTTGTC
>JAFRSL010000235.1 GCA_017427625.1 Synergistaceae bacterium
AGGTTCAGGGAAGTCGACGATGATGAACATTCTGGGGTGCCTCGATGTTCCGACTAGCGGGCATTATGAGCTTGACGGTGTTGACGTTAAAGACCAGACGAAAGCCGAGCTTGCCGACATTCGCAACCAGAAACTTGGCTTTGTGTTTCAAGGATTCAATCTTCTCCCTAAGGTTGACGCTGTTGAAAACGTTGAACTGCCCCTGCTATATCGCGGTGTTGGTTCGTCAGCAAGAAGGAAAGCCGCAATCAATGCCCTCGAACGTGTAGGACTTGGCCAAAGGTTACATCATCGTCCCGCGCAAATGTCAGGAGGTCAGCAGCAGAGAGTCGCAATAGCCCGCGCAATCGTGGGAGAAGCGCCGATAATCCTCGCCGATGAGCCAACTGGAAACCTCGACACTAAGACTACAGTCGAGATCATGAACATCTTTACGGACTTGCACAAGCAGGGCATAACGGTGATATTGGTTACGCATGAGCCTGAAATTGCAACGTGGAGCGAGAGGGTGTTGAGATTCAGGGACGGCAAACTCATTGCTGATGAGGCCGCCCCTAAGATCGAGGAACTTGACAGTGAGGCTCGTCAATGAGGAAAGGAATCGTCAAAACCAAAATTCCCGAACCTCGTAATCTCACGGGCAAATGAAAGGTGAAAAACTCCCGTTCTTCCGTTTCTGTTCTTTGCAACGCGAATATCGGCCTTGCTGTTTGTGAGGTCGTTATTCTCGTTCTCGCTGTAATAATCCTCCCTGAACATCAACAACACAACATCAGCGTCCTGCTCAATAGCACCCGAATCCCTCAAGTCCGAAAGCTGAGGCTTCTTCTCAGTCCTCTGCTCTGTAGCCCGTGAAAGCTGGGACAATGCGATTACGGGGCATTTCAACTCCCTTGCGGTGGCCTTGATCATTCGGGAGATGTCAGAGACTTCCTGCTGCCGTCCGTCTGAAGCTCTCTTTTCGCCCGAACTCATTAGCTGTAAGTAGTCAACAATCACGAGTGCCAGATCCTGATGACGCGTCTTGAAGCGCCTGCATCTCGTCCTGAAATCTATGGCCGTGATGTTAGAGTCGTCGTTGATGAAGATGTTTTTGCGAGCGAGAACGGCACATGCCCTTTTGACCTCATCGAAGGCGCTGGTGTCGAAAGTTCCGTTGCTTAGTGCCGACAAATTCACACCCGATTCTGCCGCAAGCATACGAAGCACTAATTGTTCGGCGGGCATTTCGAGGCTGAATATCAGGACGGGGCGGTTCGAGTCTCCTCCTCCGAATTGAGCGATGTTCACGGCGAAGGCGGTCTTTCCCATTGACGGGCGGGCGGCGATGATGTTGAGGCTTCCGGGCTGAAGTCCCCCTGTGAAAGAGTCAAGGTCAGTGAAACCTGTAGGGTAACCCGTAGTAGTTCCGGCGTTCTGTTCGAGCCGTTCCTCAACGTCGGTGAAGACAGGACCTATGATGTCGCGGACGTGCTTGAAGTCGGTTGAGGTTTTGTTCTGCGCGGCATCAAAGAGAAGTTTCTCCGCATGTTCAATGATTTCCCTTGTCGAGAGCGAAGTGTTCGTTGACATTGCTCGAATCTCATCGCTTACTGCAAAGAATTTCCGCCTTATTGAGTTTTCGCGGACAATCTCGGCGTGATAGGTTGAGTTCAAGGTTGTTGTTACGCTTGTTGTGAGGCTTGCGAGGAATGCCTGACCCCCAAGAGCCTCAAGCATTCCGCGCGAATTAAGCTCAATCTGGACGGTAACCATATCGACTGGTCTGTCATCGTGGTACATCTCCGCAATAACCTCGAAGGTCTTTCTGAGGGCAGGGTCATAGAAGTCGTCGGGCTGTAAAAGCTCAATGGCGTCAGCGAGGGCATCGGGAGAGAGGAGGCATGAGCCCAGCACTGCGAGTTCGGCTTCGGGGGTGTTTGGGGGCTGAAAGTCAGGGGTCATGAAACTTTCACGGTCAGCGTCATATCAGCCTGAATGCCGGGATATAGCTTCAATGATATTGGGAAATTTCCGGGCTGCTTTATGGTATCGTCGAGCTTAATGTTGCGCTTGTCGAAATCCTTCAAGCCATGCTGTGATGCCAATGCTTCGGCGACCTGAGAGGCTGTTATGCTCCCGAAGAGTTTTCCGTTCTCGCCTGCTTTGCCTTCGACTGTTACGGCTTTCCCCTGAAGTTTCTTCTGGAGTTCGAGGGCTTCAGCTCGGTTCTTCTCGTCCTTTGCTTTCAGGCGGGCCTGTTCGTTCTTCCATTCGTTGAGCTTTCCCGGAGTTGCTTCGATTGCGAGACCTTTGGGAATGAGGAAGTTCCGCGCGTGTCCGTCGCTAACGTCAATAAGTGAGCCTGCTTTTCCGAGCTTGCTTACGTCTGACTTGAGTATTACTTTCATGTTGAATAATCTCCCTTCGCGTAATTAACATGAGAATAATATCACGTTCTTGTGCGGCAGGGGTGCCTGCATTCATTGCATTTGTGATTGCAGTGCCTCTCGCGGTGAATGTACTTGAGTGCAAAATATATTCCCGCGATTATTATTGCGCCGAAAAGAATATCAATCATAATATTGCCTCTATTCACCGACAGCAGACTCAGCTTCAGCCTTGTACTTGCATTTTGCGCAGAATACCGTCGAGCCTCTGCGGTACAAATCCTCTCCGCACTCTGGACACTTCTCGCCCGCCGGACGGTTCCACGCAA
>JAFRSL010000236.1 GCA_017427625.1 Synergistaceae bacterium
ACCATAGCGCAATCGGCAGCGCGGATGACTGTTAATCATTAGGTTCCAGGTTCGAGTCCTGGTGGTGGAGCCAAATTCTTCCCCAAATATTTCCCAACATTATCTCAACAGGTTTGATTTCAGAGTATCATCTTTGTATGCTTTTGCCTTCGTTCATTTATGAGGGTTGATTTTGCGTTGATTGAGATGTAATCTTTCGCGCGAAAATAATACGGAAGTGAGACTCAAAATATGCTCATCAAAACAGTATTAGTGATATTGTTCTTCGGTGTCATGATCGGCATCGGCCTCTACTGCCGCAAGCATTCAACTGACGTAAGCGGCTTCGTTCTCGGCGGGCGTGCTGTCGGCCCGTGGCTCACGGCTTTTGCTTACGGGACAAGCTACTTCTCGGCGGTCGTCTTCGTGGGATACGCGGGGCAATTCGGCTGGCGTTACGGAATCGCAGCGACTTGGGCGGGACTTGGTAATGCTTTCATCGGCTCGTTGATGGCTTGGGCTGTTCTGGGAAGGCGTACCAGAATCATGAGCCAGTACCTCAGCAGCGCAACGATGCCTGACTTCTTCGGCAAGAGATTCCGCAGCGATGCCCTCAAAATCGCAGCGTCGGTGATATGCTTCATCTTCCTCATTCCCTATACAGCCTCGCTCTACAACGGATTGAGCCGACTCTTCGGAATGGCATTCAGTGTCGATTACTCGGTCTGCGTTATCGTCATGGCCATATTGACGGGGATTTACGTCGTCGCTGGCGGTTACATGGCAACAGCAATCAACGATTTCATTCAGGGAATAATAATGTTAATCGGGATCGTCGCGGTAATCGTTGCGGTTCTTGAGAGCAAGGGCGGACTTTCGGAGGCTCTCGCAGGAATAGCGCAGATTTCAGACCCTCACGCTGTTACTCCGCTCGCAAAATCGCCGGGAATATTCGCGTCATTCTTCGGCCCTGACCCCGTGAACCTTCTAGGAGTCGTGATATTGACCAGTCTCGGAACTTGGGGGCTTCCTCAGATGGTACAGAAATTCTATGCCATCAAAAATGAGAGCGACATCACAAAAGGTACAGTAATATCGACCTTCTTCGCGCTCATCGTTGCTGGAGGGTGCTACTTCTTGGGAGGCTTCGGGAGACTCTTCACGTCCCAGCTTGACCCTTCAGGACTCGGAGTACCAGCTGAAGGTTACGACTCCGTAATCCCCGTGATGCTCTCGAATTTGCCGGACATTCTGATTGGAGTTGTCGTTATACTGGTATTATCGGCCTCAATGTCAACGCTGTCATCGCTAGTTCTTGCGTCAAGTTCAACGCTGACTCTTGACCTCCTCAAAGGCCACGTGATTAAGGAAATGGATGAGAAGAAGCAGCTCTTCATCATGCGTGTGCTGATCGTTATATTCATCATAATATCCGTGATCCTCGCGCTCATACAGTACAGCTCAAACGTAACATTCATAGCGCAGTTGATGGGCGTATCATGGGGAGCATTGGCAGGGGCATTCCTCGCGCCGTTTATGTTCAGCCTCTACTGGAAGGGTGTAACGAAGCTGTCATGCTGGGTGAACTTCCTTTTCTCAAGCATCGTCATGACCGCTAATATTTTCGTGAGGCCGGAATTTCCTGAACTCTTGCGCTCACCAATTAACGCTGGAGCATTCTGTATGCTTGCAGGATTCGTGATTGTCCCCGTAGTGAGCCTCATCACTCCGAAGCCGGACAAGAATTTTGTTGACGATGCGTTCTCATGCTACACGAGGACTGTAACGGTCAGGCAGTCGCGCGCACTTGGTGATGACGAGTAAGGTAATTGACGTTCACACTCACACGTTCCCGGAGAAAATTGCGGCTCATGCTCTCGAAGTCCTGAGCCACAACAGCCACACTCGGCCATTCTCGGACGGGACGGTAAAGGGGCTTCGTGCGTCAATGTCAGAGGCGGGCGTAACACTCTCGGTGATACAGCCTGTTGCAACACGGCCGGAACAGGTCAGGAACATCAATGACACGGCCATGAAGATTAACGCGGAGGGTGAGTCTGCCGGAATATTATCGTTCGGCGGGATTCACCCCGACTTTTCGGATTGGGACATGGAGCTTTCACGTATTCATGAAAACGGCATCGTTGGCATAAAGATTCATCCGGTCTATCAGGGAGTGCCTATTGATGATGAGAGGTACGTCAGGATTCTTGCAAGGGCGAGGGAGCTTGGGCTTCTCGTGATGATACATGCAGGCTTTGACATCGGATTCCCTGAGAACGATTACGCGTTGCCTGAGAGGATTTCGCGCGCTCTCGACATGGCCGGAAATTGCCGGGTAATTCTCGCTCACATGGGAGGCTGGCGTTGCTGGGATGATGCTGTGAGATTCTTCGCGGGACGTGAGAATGTGTATATTGACACGGCGTTCTCGCTCGGAAAATTCGTGCCTAACGGGGACGGATATTACTCTGACGGCGATGAGTGCATGATGCTGCGTGATGATGAGTTCGTGGGAATGGTGAGGGCTTTCGGGAGTGAGAGGGTGCTTTTCGGGACTGACTTGCCTTGGGCATCTCAGAGCGATTGCGTGAGGGCGGTAATGTCGCTTGGACTTTCTGATGATGAGAAGAGGAATATCCTGCATGACAACGCGCTGAAAATTCTGGGAACGTCAATCACAGCTTACAGTTGAAACGAATCTTTCTGGAGGCTGTGTGTTAAATTCACGCGTTAATCTGCGCAGGGAACAGTAAATGCGAACAATATAACTCCTTCTAAAATTTTACTGTACGGGAATTTTAAGGCTCTCTTGACAACACCCCCCCCCCTCTAAGGTAAAATATGTCTTTGTAAATCACTTCTTAATGAAGGAGGTAATGGCGCATGATGATAACCTCGCTGTTCAAGTTCGTGTGGAATGCTATCGTCTGGTTTCTTCCGATTTTTCTGTCGGCAGTCATATTCTTTGTTGGCGGTGAAAGTAATAAAGGA
>JAFRSL010000237.1 GCA_017427625.1 Synergistaceae bacterium
CTCATCTGCCGCTATGACGAGCAGTGCAGCGTCAATCCCTGAAGCCCCTGCGACCATTTGACGAATGAATCTCTCATGGCCGGGAACGTCAATAACGCTGACGACTCTACCGTCATCGAGTTTCAATGGAGCGAAACCGAGTTCGATTGTGATTCCGCGCTTGCGTTCCTCAATGAGGCGGTCGCAGTTCACGCCCGTTAACGCGTTGATGAGAGCTGTTTTGCCGTGATCAATGTGTCCTGCTGTGCCGAGTACGAGCGAAATTTCACGCATGGAACACGCCCTCCAGACTTTCTGCGATAATCTCAGCTTCTCCGCTCTGAAGTGTTCGGACATGAATCACGATCTCGTCATCTCTAGCACCGCAGAGAATGGGAACGTCAAGCCCTCGCAGTAACTTCTGAACGTAACCGGCACCGTATGACTCATGCCTAAGCGAGACTCCCCAGCCCTTGAGCTTGATTTCGGGGCAAGAGCCTCCGCCGGTAGCGTCATCAGTCTCAACGACTCTAATCTCAGCTTTGACTCTTTCACGCAGAGTTGACGCTAGCGACTCGGCCTGTAACCTCATGCCGTCATTGTCAGCACGAATCATTCTCAGCGTTGGAATGTCATCGAATCTTCCCTGACTGTAGAGCCTCAGTGTTGCCTCGAAACCTGCCAGCGTTACCTTGTCGCACCTTAACGCACGTGCCAAAGGGTATTTTTTGAGACGGTCAACGAATTTCTTTTTGCCGACAATACCGCCAATCTGAGGCCCTCCGAGTATCTTATCGCCTGAGAACGTAACGATGTCAGCTCCAGACTCAAGACAGGCGCGTATGCTGATCTCTCCAGTGTTGGCAGGAAGTCCGATTATCTCAGTGTCAACAAGAAGGCCGCTTCCGGCATCTTCCATGAAGATTAAATTTTTTTCGTGAGCGAGTCTGGCAAGCTCTTTTCTCTCCGGCGATGAAGTGAAGCCCTCTATCCTGAAATTTGACGGGTGAATTTTCATCAACATCGTTGTTGACTCATTGATTGCACGTTCGTAATCGAAGAGGTGAGTCCTGTTTGTTGTGCCGACCTCATGAAGAGTCGCTCCTGACAGTTCCATGATGTCAGGGATTCTGAATGAGCCTCCGATTTCGACAAGCTCGCCTCTCGACACAACGACCTCTGAGCCTTTCGACAGTGCCGACAATGCGAGCATCACCGCTCCAGCGTTGTTGTTGACGACAAGTGAAGCCTCTGCTCCAGTCAACGAACACAGCATATCTTCAACGTGTGAATTTCTCTGACCTCTTGAACCTGCTTTGAGGTCGTATTCAAGATTGCTGTAACACGATGCTGTTTCGCTCATGGCCGAAACTGCTTCAGGAGCAATCAATGAGCGTCCCAAGTTCGTATGAATCACGACTCCTGTAGCGTTGATTACCCGCCTCAATGAAGGACGTGAGGCAGAAGCCAGCGCATCAAGACAAGAGGCTTTGAAAGTGTCAGGCGAAAATTCCGAATCGCCGTCAAGAATCGATCGCCTTATCTGCGTCAATTCATTGTTGATGATTCTCTTCACTCTCATTCGTCCGAGCCTTTCAAGCCACGACTGCACCCATTCATACTCAAGCACTATGTCCATTCCCGGAATAGCTCTGAGCTTCTGCCCTTTATCCGACATTGCAAGCACTCCTCTATTTATTTTGTGCCTATGATGATACTACAATTTTCCTTCGTGTTCATCTTTAACAAGAGACTTCCACAGCGAATAGCACGCGCACACCATGATGATTGCGAAAGGAGGAGCAGCCGTTAATGAAATCGTCTGCAAGTTCTGAAGTCCTCCAGTCATCAAAAGAACGATAGCGAGAGCAGCCATTAAGATTCCCCAGACACCCATCTTTGATTTTGAGGGGTTAAGGTCGCCGTGATTCGAGTACATTGAGAGGACGAACGTTGCCGAATTGGCGGACGTTACGAAGAACGTTGTGATTAACACGAGCATTGTTACGGACATGATGAAGCCCAGAGGGTAATACTTGTAGAGAGCGAAAACTCCGACAGAAATATCTTTTGTTACCTGAGCTGCAATGTCGATGCCTTTCACTAACTGAAGATGAAGCGCACTCGTTCCGAAAATTGCGAACCACGTGAAACTTCCAAGAGCCGGAACGATGAGAACGCCAGCGACAAATTCAGCGATAGTTCTTCCGCGCGAAATTCTCGCAACGAAAGAGCCCACGAAAGGTGCCCAAGCGATCCACCACGCCCAATAGTACAGCGTCCAATTCTTGAGGTGATCGCCGTACTTGCCTCCATAAGGAGCCATCATGAAGCTTTCTTTTACGAGACCGCTGACGAAATCGCCGATACCAGTCATCAATGACTCAAGTATCGGGAGCGAAGGCCCTACGAAGAACAAAACGACCATCAGGACGAGGCATATTAACAAATTGAGATTCGCGACAAATTTTATGCCCTTGTCGATTCCGAGAACTGCAGAGCCTGTATAAAGCACTGCAAGAATGATGATGATTGTTACCTGAATGAACGTTGTGCGGTCTATGCCCATTATTTCGTTGAGACCGCTGTTAAGCTGAAGCGTTCCGAGACCGAGCGAAGTTGTGATTCCTGCGAGGGTTGCGAAAATTGCGAGAACGTCAACAAATTTTCCGAACCAGCCGTCAACAACCTTCTCCCCGAAAATCGGAATGAATAACGAACTTATGAGTCCCGGCGAGTTTCTTCTGAACTGATAATAAGCCATCGGCATTGCTATGACTGCGTAACCTGCCCAAGGGTGAAGCCCCCAGTGGAAGAACGAAATCTGCATTGCATCTCTTGCTGCCTGAATGCTTCCGGGTTCTGCTCCGAACGGAGTGTTGCCGAAGTGAATCAAAGGCTCTCCGGCTCCGTAGAACACAAGTCCGACTCCCATTCCTGCCGAGAAGAGCATAGCGAACCATGAAATATTACTGTGTTCTGGTCTGTCTTCGGGTCTGCCGAGCCTGACGTTACGGAATCTGCTGAACGCCATGACGATGCAGAAGACAACAAAGCTGTTCATCGTGAGAAGGTAGCCCCACCCGAAATATTTTGTCAGTCCTCCGAACAATGCGTTTGCGAAGTTTCCGAAATTCTCAGGGGCAAAAAGTCCCCATGCTACCACCGCAAATGTTATTGCTATTGAGATTAGATAAACGGAATTGGATTTCTTGCTGTCAGACATAAAATTTTCAGCTCCTTTCAGATTTTTGGACAATATAAAAAATACTGGGGGCTGATTTTTTCAACTCCCAGCATAATTTATTTCCTAGAATTTTGACGGGAACACTGTTGGTTCTTCGACCGGAGTCGCCAGAGCGTTGAGAGCTGCTTCAACACGGCTAGTGCGGAGCTGCCATTCTGCTTCGGGACTCAGTTCGGGGTCTCCCAGCGGATAAGGAACTGACACTGTCTGAACCATTCTGTTAGAGCCGACTGTTTTTGCGACATCTATCAGGTTGCACATAACTGTTACCGGAATACCTGTACGCTCGATTTCTTTGCCCATCGTTGCACCGCAACGAGTACAAGTTCCTCAGGTTGATGTGAGTATTACAGCGTCAACACCTGCGTCGTGAAGTTCCTTTGCGATTTCCCTTCCGAATTTCGCCGCGAATGCCTGAGTCGTTCCTGTTCCGACCGTAACATAGAACCAGTCGTAAACCTTGCCGATCTTGCCCTGCTTCTCGAAGTAGCGCATTGCGTCCAGCGGGATTCCTCTGTCGGGTACTGCGCACATTGCCGCCGGGTCAAAGCCTGCGTGTATCGTCTTGTAAACGCCTTCGGGAAGATTATCTCTGTCGGCAATGTTGTACTTGCCCCACTTCTGAGCCGATGCGCTCTGAATCCTGTCGGGGTTGTCGACTGGAACAACACCGCTTGACGACACAAGAGCGATTGTGGCCTTGCTGAGGTCTTTAACAGGTGCTGCGGGCGGAATCTTCTCCATGCTCGGAATGATTAACTCAGTCTGGAAAGGCTCGCCGTTAATCTTCTTCAACAACATGTCAATAACTCTGTCAGCGGCCATGACTCCGTTAGGCTCCGGGATTTCCATTCTGATACCGCGAGGGAAATAACCTTCCTGTGCTGCCGGCAATAATTTCTCGCCCTTAGCGATTTTCTTTGCGAACGCTGCCATAGGCGTAACGTCCTGCTTCATGAACGTTGCTTTTCTTCCGCCCTTGAAGATGTATGCTGCTGCTTTGTACTCTTCAACGCCGGGGTTCTCCTCGTTCATTGACGTGATTACAGGAACGTGATAACGCTCGCTGACTGCCTTGCAGATGATACCGCAGCCGACTCCGTAACGTCCTGCCATGAATGCCGGGCCAGCGAAAAAGATTCCGAACTCCTTTGTGTCAAGGAACGCGAAAATCTCCTTGAGTGCCTCTTCAGTGTGATTGGTGATGTAGTTGTCTCCGCAGACGATCGTGTTCGTAACCTCGATGTCGGGCTTGCACATAGCGTTCAGCATCATCGAGCAGCCGATTAACTTATCGTGAAAAACTGGAGTCTGGTCGGCCATTTCCTCTCCGCCTATACCGGCAAAGAACTGGTTGATGTAATGTATAGCTTTCATGATTCTTTTTCCCCCCTTTGTACTAGAAATCCGCGCATGTCCTGCGTGAGTAACCGCTTATCATGTTGGCGCAGAACATTCCGTTATTCTCCATGACAAACGATCCGTCCGGCCTGATGCAGCCTTCCCAGCCTCCTGAATTTCCGTCTCTAGCGAGTGCTTCAAGTTCGCCGATGACTTCCATTCCGGCAGGGAACTCATACATCTGGGAGACGTTGCCGGTTGTAACAAGCGCGTTAGTTGCGGGGTTCATTGACACGAGGGGCTGTGATGCTCCGTCACGCCCTGTGCATTCGTCCGAGAGTCCTACCGTCTTGATACCGAGTCTCTCAAGCTCAACAAGCATCGCAGTGTAATCAACATCGGGGTTGCCGTAGCCTTCTTCAGCAACTACGGCAGCCTGTGCGCCGAGACTGGTTGCAATCTGTCCGGCCATTTTCACACAGCGTACTTTCTCGTCCATTTTGACGTTAAGGGTTGACATGATAACGCCCAAAAAGTTAATCGTCTTTCCGTGCTGCTCATAGAGCTTTTTAATCATCGGGTTAGTCGCAAATTCATATGTCGAAATCTTTGACGATGTCGGCATGAATGAACCTGAAACAAGGCAGCCGTCAAGC
>JAFRSL010000238.1 GCA_017427625.1 Synergistaceae bacterium
CTGCGGGGGATGCTGCGGGAACATCACAACGAAGCTGGAGAATCTCGGAATGAGGCTGCGCAAGGCCGGTATCAGCAAGGACGACGTGGCGGTGCATTTCGCGTCGTGCATATGCTCGGAGAATGCTCACAGGTTACCCTGCCCGTTCATGAACAGGATGAAGGCACTGTTACAGCACAAGGGCTTCGGGAATATCGTGCTTGGGACTCATATCTCGAAGAAGGCTCAGGCGAAAAGGGACGCTGGGATTTATCGCAAGTGGGAGTGAAATTCATTCTTGCAATTTGGGGGAAATGCAGTAAACTTTGCGCGATTTTCCGAATTAAGCCGTCAAGACCAATAGGCAAAAGCATTCCTCTCGCACTGGCGGACACTGTCGGGTATAGTCGGAGAAAGTTTCACCTACAATCTTTTGGGAGGAATGTTATTTGTGTCGTCGTCCGTCTCTTTTGCTGTCGATTTCTGTACTCCTTGTTAGCGCGTTAATCGTTACATTCGGCGTTGTTGATGTCGAACTCGAATCGGGGTCGCATTTTGGTCTCGGTCTTCCCGCGCAAGTCCCGTTACTTTTCGCGGCAATCTTCGCGGCACTCGTCGGGGCATTGTACCTCAGGCGTTCATGGTCTGAACTCGAAAAGGGAATGTCAGGAGCGATTCAGGTCTCAATTCAGGCAATCGTGATCCTCGTACTCGTTGGCTGCCTCGTGGGTTCATGGATTCAGAGCGGCGTTGTCGCAACCATGATATATTACGGCCTCGAAGTAATGACACCGCGATATTTCTACCTCGCAAGTCTCATAATTTCCGTCGTCGTCGCAATAGCTACAGGCTGCTGCTGGACAACAAGCTCAACCGTCGGCGTTGCCCTGATCGGTATCAGCGCAGGTCTCGGACTTCCTTTGCCGATAACCGCAGGCTTCGTGATTTCAGGGGCGTATTTCGGCGACAAGATTTCCCCGCTCTCGGATACAACTAACCTTGCCCCCGCAGTCGCAGGAAGTGAGCTTTTCGACCACGTTAAGGCAATGATGTGGTCAACAATCCCGACGCTTATCATTACGGCGATAATTGCGTTCATGATGGGCGACTCTGCTCAGGGTTCTGACGGAGGAAGAATCGCACTCATTCAGAGCATGATGCGCGCGGAGTTCAACATTTCGCTGTGGGCATTCATACCTCCGATGGTCATCATCGTTATGGCTTTCATGAAAATCCCCGCTATTCCCGGAATAGTCTCAGGAATTGCCGCAAGCATAGTGATTTCGCTCGTTCGAGGTTCAGGGGCGCATGAGGCTCTAGAAGTTCTTTTCTCCGGCTATGTTCCCGAACATCTAGGCGCGTTCGCGGAGGCGGCAACACCTGAAGCAGTCTCAGCTGTAACAGGAGCATTCACTCAGGCATTCACGGCGGGAAGCCCGGCACTCAGCGTAACACCTGACGTTTTCGCAAAGGTCGGCGGACTTCTCACTCAGCTTTTCACGAGGGGCGGCATGACTTCTATGTTGGAGACTATCTGCCTCATCGTCGTTGCGTTGTCGCTCGGCGGAATTATGGAGGTCTGCGGATTCCTTGACGTTATACTCGACGCACTCATGAGACACGTTAAGAGCGTCGCGGGACTCATTGGGTCGGTTCTTGCGTCGGCGTTCATGGCTAACGTTTTCCTGTCCGAACAGTACCTCTCGATCATCGTACCCGGAAGAATGTTCAAGCGCGCTTTTGATGAGCGTACATGGCCGAACGGAAAGAAACTCGCGCCCGTAATGCTCTCGCGTTCACTTGAGGACTCCGGCACAATGACGAGCGTTTTAGTCCCTTGGAACACTTGCGGCGTCTACGTGAGTTCGGTGCTTGGTGTTGCGACGCTGGATTACCTTCCGTATTGCTTCATGAACTGGCTGAATCCTCTCGTTGCGTTTGCGATGACTGCTCTCGGTCTCGGAATTATCTGGAAGAATGAGCCTCAGGAAGAAGGAATGTTCATTGCTGAGGTTGCTGAGGCTGCTCCATTGTTATAAAAAATAATTTTGCCGAACGGTACTCATTTTTCCCGGCAATTTTATTTCTCCAAGTGATTTATATCATCGGAGTTTGTCGCATAAGTGAAGAACCCGTTTATCGTCCCTTCGGGGCTACGCTAGAACGAAGTACCACTTGTGCGTGGATTGAAATATCGCTGAGGTTGCTCCAGCTGTAGAGTAAGCGAAGATGTTTTGCCCCTGTCGAAAATGGCAGGGGTTTTTTGTGTTATAATCATTTCCATTTTGAGTTGGAGGATTTTGTAGTTATGATCTACGACAGTCATTTCATTAGTATTCTTGCAGCATGGGTTATTTCAATCGTTCTTTTTGCGACACTGATCATTTACTTAGCAAAGCACCCCCATAAAAGGACAATGCCTCTGAAAACAATTTTTGTCTTAATGTTTCTCGGAGGAACGGCCATGTATTGTGCTTTTCGTTACAGAGAGCTTATACAGGCCGTAAATTCTCAGTCAAAAAGTCATTATCTTGAATGGACAAATAGCGAAAACGCTCCATTGTTTTATATCCCTTACGTAATAGTTAGATCAGTAATAGATGTCGGATTGATGTTTTACGGACGCGGAGACAACAGCACATTTTACAGTATGCCTGAAGCGAAAAATCCGGCGGCTGTATTCCTGTTCTGGCTAATTCAGCTCATAGCATTTTATACGGCCGCAAGTGCGTTGCTTATACGTTTCGGGAATGACCTCCTGAGATGGATCAGGATAAAGACTTCAAACGTCTCAAATGTCGATTTAATCTTCGGGATAAACTCGGACTCTCTTGCTTTAGGGCGTAACATAGCCGGTGCCAACCATAACATGATCATATACGTTGACAGCGTGTCTGAAGAAAGGTACGAGGCTTCAATAAGGGATCTCGGAGGCGTGGTGTATTTGAGCAAAGATGCACTCAAAGCGACTCCCTCATTCCTCCGTGAAATTCACATAAAGCCCGGAAAAACGACCTTCACTCTTTATGCTCTGTCAACTGGGTACGACAAAAATATGCAGTACGCCCGGTCAGCTTCAGAAAGTCTCAAAGAGCTTGGCATACTTCCTGAACAGACTAAGCTCGTTCTTCTTGGTACAGAGGAATGGAAAGGAATGTACTTCTATTCCAGCGCGGATCATTACGGTTACGGGAGCGTCGAGTCATTTTATGATTTCGATTTTAGTGCCCGCCTCCTCATTCATGAATATCCTTTGTGCAACGCGATAAATTTCGACGAGAACGGGCTGGCAAAAGATGACATGACTGTCCTCATCGTCGGCTTTGGAAGGCTCGGCCATGAAGTTCTCAGGAAGGTCGTAGCTTCAGGACAATTTGAGGGGAGCAATTTCCATGTCGCTATATATGACCCTAATTTTGAGAATCGCGCGGGCTTCTTCATGTCGCAGTATAGTGCCATGTTCAAGAATTATAAAATTACGTTTGAGCCTCGTGAGGGAAGATGCGTTGAGATGTTCCAGTTCATTGAGGAAAATGCTGCAACATTGAAATACATCGTGATATGCCTCGATAACAGAGACACTGCCAGAGATATAGCCGTTCAGATGATAGACCGTCTCAATACTTTGGGATACTCAAGGAACGTATACACCTGCGACTCAAAAGGCGTGAGATGCTACTCTCAGCACACTGAAGAATGTGAGTCCCACTGGCTCTATGACTCTGATCTTATTTGTTCGGGTGAGCTTGACAGATACGCTATGGAACTTAACCACAGGTATGTCGGCGGAAAAGACGCAAAGGAAGACTGGAAGCAGTGCGCCTACTTTGATAGAATGAGCAGCCGTGCGAGCGTCGATTATCTTATTCCGTTGATACGAAAGATAAAGGCGGATAAAGGAAGTTTGACGCAGGAACAAAGGGAGAATCTGGCAAAGAGTGAGCATTTGAGGTGGTGTGCTTTTCATTACACATCAGGATTTGATGCAATGGGGAAAGACGAATTTGTTGAACGCATAAACTCATACCTGGAAGAAATACGAGAGAACGGAAAGTCCCGTATCAGGATAACTAAGGATATTGATACCAGAAAGCATGTCTGCCTTGTTGACTGGGACGAACTTGACGAGATTTCAGACCTCGAAAACTCTCTCACAGGCGGCAAAAGAGATTACAAGGAACTCGACAGAGCAAACATCGACATGATCATCGAACTCATAAATGACGACGAGGAAAAGTAAAACGGAGAATCATCTGCACATGGAAACAGAAACAAGTTTCAAGTATTACGCTTTTATCAGCTACAGCCATAAGGACCAAGAAATAGCGCATAAACTTCAGAAGCATCTTGAGAAATATCATTTATCTTCCTCACTGAAGAAATCGAATCCTGGCCTCCCTAAAAAGCTGAGTCCGATATTCATAGATACTTCCGACCTTATAGGCAAAGGGACTCTGAAATCAGCTCTTCAGGAAAATCTCGATAACTCAAATTATCTTATTG
The DNA here is from genome assembly GCA_017427625.1 of Synergistaceae bacterium. Classification (GTDB taxonomy): domain Bacteria; phylum Synergistota; class Synergistia; order Synergistales; family Aminobacteriaceae; genus JAFUXM01. The sequence goes on from JAFRSL010000238.1 coordinate 4,483, forward strand.
TGATCTGTTCGCCAAACAGTGCAAAGTCGCCGTATGTGAATGATGAGGTCGAATATTTCGTCAAGGCAGGCCGTGTCGAGCATATAATACCGCTGATCATTGACGGTGCCCCGCATTCAAACGATCCTGAGCTTGAATGTTTCCCGCCGGCACTTCTCGCGCTTCCCCGTGAGAATGAACTTCTAGGGATAGACTTGAAGAAATATGGCTCACACGAAGCGTTTATCAGAGTTATCGCTACACTTCTCAGGCTTGACATCAATTATTTCGTGTCAAGAGACGCAAGAGAAAGAAAGCGGAAACTCTTCTTATTTGTATCGATGCTTATGGCTCTTCTTATAGCTTCAATAATAATGAGGCCCAAGCCTTATGATGAAGTTTTGGCGGACAAAGTAATGGAGAGCTCTCTGTCTGGTTATGTCAGAGTCGGAAGGCAGTGGAAAAATTTTCGGGACCTCGTTTACTGCGCGGCAAATAATCCTGAGAATTTTAACCAGCAGTTGAAGATCTATAAGGATCATTTTTCAACTGAGGAAGCGGCACGGACGAAAGAGCTTCTTCAATATTTGTATGACATGATGAAGTCGGGAAGCGTCATGCCTTGGTCTGGAAAGCCCATAGCTCAGAGGGTTTGTGCTGAACTTATTGCGCTTTACGGAAACCGTGAAATTCAGTACAAGTTCTTTGCCTCCGTGCTTGAGTTTACAATGAATGATCTTGAGACTCGGCGTGATTACGGTTCTCAATATATTGGGCTTTTGATGGAAATTCTTGAACTTGACGCTAACATCGCATCGACGCTTTTCCAGATTGTATGTGTACCGCATCTGACAGGAAAGTATGCTGATAATTCAGCGACAGCCCAGAAATTTGCGGCTCTGCTTTCATCAGTTCCAGAACAGAATGAGCATCTTCACAGTGAGAATGCAAAAAACGCCGATGAACATCTAGTGCTCTTTAAGGAAGAAAGGGGCGACTGTCTCATGAGATTAAATTCATGCGGTGTCTTCAATGCCTATTCCTCACAAATAAGAGGAAAATAGACAAAGAGGGCGGAGCAGTTCGAGCTAAAATATATCCGCCCTTGTCGAGTAAACCTCAATCGCTCCCAAGTCCTCAAAGCCGAACGCACTATAGAAAGGAACTCCCGACGGCGTGGCCTGAAGAACGATCTTCCTTCCCCCTGAGAGACGGCATATCTCGCTCATCATTGAGGCAGCGACTCCCTTCCTCCGAAATTCCGGCTTGGTCGCAAAATAGTACACCCCCATCAATTCCGCCTCGTCTGTAACAAGAAAAGCCCCCGCATCATGGCCGTCAATCTCAGCGATATACATCGACATGCTTTCATCGCTGCTGAATGCTTTGACAAGGGCTAGATATTCCGCAGAAGGCTCACCCTCGCCGTACTCGAACGCTGACCACTCACAATTTGCCCACTGTACGAATGTCTCACGTGTTACAGCTCTCATTTTCACGGAAGGATTCACTCGGTCTCTCACTGCATGGGTAGGCTCAAGGCTCATTGCCTCAAGATGCCCCGCGTGAAGAAGCCCCGCAGCCTCCAATATGTTGTTACCTCCGTCGTAAACTGGCCACATGAATGTCTCTTTGCGTCGGCCGAAGAATGTCGTCGCCCTTTTCACTGTCTCAATGTCTCTTACGGTCTCGGGATAATATACCCAGTTCTCAAACTCGTTGTTCGTCGAAACGCAGAAGCCCCCGTTATTCCCAAGCGCAATACTCTCACTCACTGGAAGATTTCTCAGGTGTTCGGCAAAAAATCTCAGGTCCTCCCAAACATCACTCATCATCACTGAATACCTCCTCAAGTCCGCACGTCAGCATCAAGTCCTTAAGCTCCGGGATAATTTCACCGTTAATCTTATCGCGGTATGCCGACGACTCCGAGTCATCTTCGCCCTCGTTCCTCATCGCAGCTTTAAGACTCGCAATCATGTCCATAATCTCATCATTAGTCCGGCTAAGTCCGTCAGATTGAAGCTCCAGTATCTTCGCACGTGTGTTCTCGCGTTCAGCCTTCAAGTCCAAATCCGCCTGCGTAAGTTCCCTGAGGCGGTTCTGAATATCGCGCCTCTCGTCCGAAGTAAGACATGCCGCCGCGTAATCGTTCTCGTTCCTGAAACCAAGCGCAAGAAGCCTCTTGTTGAAGTTTATCTCATGACGCTGTAACTCCTCACGTCCCTTTGCAGCCTCCGTCTCAAGTGCGTGTATCTCAGTCTGAATCTTCTCAAGTTCCTGAGATTTCGCGTTCTTGTCCTCACGCCTCTCGTTCAACTGTGAGCGAAGTGCCTCAACGTCAGCATTCATTCTCGACATCTCTTCATCAGGCTTCATCGACGCAAAAAGTATTATCCTCTGCTGCTGTATGCTGTCCCTCTCAGCCTCAACTGTCTTCACTCGCTGGGAAGACTCATCACGTTTCACACGGAGGGACTCGCGTTCCTTCTTGAGGGCGGTCATCTTTGTGTTTGCTACTGAGAGTTCGCGTTCAAGTTCCTCATACCGCAGTGAACCTTCCTGCCAATCCTTCATTCTCTTCGTTAGTGCCTCGACAACCTCAGCAGGGTTCTTGTCGGGAAGCGTCTTGTATCCGTACATCGTAATCTGTGAGTTAAGCTCGCGTTTAAGGCTTGTTACTATCTCGGCCTGAGTCTTAGTCTCCGTGTCTAACTGCTCCTCCTCGATGCGGGCATTTTGCAGGGCGAACATTGCATCTTGATGAATGCGGGTAACTTCCTCCCTTGTCTCACGAATCTTGTCGAGTTCGTCCTGTGCTGCCTTCATGTCGCGTTCGGCTGTCTCAGCTGTGTCGGTGGCGTTCCGTGCGAGCTGTAATGTGTCGCGTGTCCTCTGGCGTTCCCTGTCAATCTCCTCGAACGGTGATATTCCTGTGCTTATCTTGAGACCGAGAAGTGAGACCTTTGACGATATTTCAGCCGTGATCTCGTTTATCTGCTTGCGTAGTTCACTTTCATCTTTGCCGACTGCTGAAATCTCCTCGCTTAGTTTTCCGGCTTTTGTCTGACGTGAGGCCAAAGCGTCCCGGAGTTCGTCGAGTTCCTTCTGCGTGTCAAGAAGCTGTTGGTGTACTTCATCAGGATTCGGGATCGTCGTTCCGGAAGTGTATGGGTGAGTCATTGAGCCGCAAAGTGGGCAAGGTGCACCGTCCTGCAATAGCTCACGTACAGCGTCAAGGTCTTCAATTCGACGGAGGAGTGCCGCGCGCTTTTCGAGGCGTTCTGCTTCCAACTGAAGCTCGTGAAGTTTCCCTGACTGCTCTACGTCCCTTATGTTGAGGGTACGTGTCTCCTGCTGAATGCGCAGGCGTATAACCTGAAAGTGCTTCAGCTTCTCTTCAAGGCTCCGAACTTCCTGAAACCTCTTATAGAGTTCGTCAAGGTCAGCGAGCCTCTTAATGTTCTTGTCACAGATCTCACGCCACTCGGTTATCGTCTTGCCCTTCAGCGTCCCCTCAAAGAATGCCCGCGCCCTCGTAAAATTCTTCTCGATAACGGCGTAACGGTGATTAACGTCCGAGAACATTGCCGACCTGTCATTGAGTACGCTCTGAGCCTGAAGCTTCCTCTGAATTGCTTTCGACCACGCGGCTTTGAGTGAGGTGTGCTTGTCGTCAGCCTGCTCGTACATCGCAAAGCATTTCTGAATCCCTGAGAGTCCAGTCTGAAGCTTCTCATCAATGGAATGCTGCTGCAAAAACTTTCGTGCCTCACGCAATGCAACCTCGACACGCTCTAATGATACCTGCTCAGTCTCAGCCTTTGCCGAACACTCACGGTATTGACGCTCCGATTCCTCGTACTCATTCCGTGCCTGAACAACTGCATCCTGCCTGTCCGTAATCTGAACATCAAGAGCCTTCACGCGCTGTATGAGGTTGGACATCTTTGACTGTTCCGCGAGCTTATCACGATATTCGGCCTCAATGAGAGTGAGTGCTTCGTCTGCATTCTGGACGGCGTTACGTGCTTCCGTCAAGTCATCACGGAGAGCTGCCTGCTTTATCTGGCTCTGTTCGCGCGACTGCCTCAAGTCCTTTATGGCCTCGTATTCCTCGCCGAGTTCAAGGGCTTTTCCTCCGAGTTCGAGTCTCTGCTTTGACGGAACGAAGAGAGCTGTCTTTCGGTCAAGGTCTATGCGTTTAGCGTCCAAGTCTTTGAGGAGTTCCTGCTGCCGAAGCTCCTCTGCCCTGTGCTGAAGTACCCTCCGTAACTCCTCGAATTGTCCTAGAATTTCCTGCATCAACAATCACCCCTCAAAATATATTTTCCCGTTTCTTCCTGAGACCGTAAAATTCCCGCACCATTGGAAGACGAATTTGCCGCCCTTACGGATTAAGCCCGAAAGTTCACGGCATCTTCCGCGCGATAATGTACGAAGCCCGAGCCGCCTTCCCATTTCACGTATCACAAGAATAATATCATCATCGCTGAAATCTCTGAGCTTCCTTCGGTCTAAAGTGTGCGAGTCCTCAAGGCATGACGTGAGAATCTCGCGTGAATAAGAGTCCTCGTTCTCCCTGACTTTCCTCATGTCCTCGCCGAATTGTGCAAGGTGCTCGACAGCCGATGAGTTTATTCCGGCCTCAATCATAGGCAAAAGTTTCAAGCGTATGAAGTTCCGCGTGTATCTGTCGTCATTGTTGGTGCTGTCCTCACGCCACGTTAAGCCCCTCACTCGGAGAATGTCCCTGAGGAAGTCCCGCCTAAGTCCAAGCAAGGGACGGTAGAATGTTACACCTTCGCGCTCGCTGTGCTCGGTCATTCCAACGCCCCCGCGAATCCCAGTCCCGCGAAGAATGTTGAACAGCACGGTCTCGGCCAAGTCATCGCGGTTGTGCCCGAGCATTATTGACGATATACCCATTTCTTGAGCCGTGTCGATGAGGGATTGGAGCCTGAGTCTTCTTGCTGACGATTCGAGGGACTCACCCTTCATCTTCGAGGCCGGAACATCAACCTTCACCGCCCGGAATTTTAACCCCAAACTTTCCGCGAACATGGCCGTGAATCTTTCGTCGCCGTCAGACTCATCGCCGCGAATGCCGTGATTTATGTGTATGGCAGTCATATCACCATCGTAGAAACGCCGGAACAGCCAGAGCATAGCAAGTGAATCCCCGCCCCCTGAAACCGCGAGGGCAACGGGATTCTTCGTGTTCAGCCAGCCTTGACGCTCTCCAGTCTCACGGAAATATTTTCCGAGAACGTAATCCGAAAGCTCGTAGGGAATATTACCTTCCATCGTAGAGCAGCCTGTAGACTTCGAGATTTGCGCTGACACGCTGGACGTAGCCGTTTGTCTCGGAGATTTTGACGGCCTCAATCCACCGCGCGAGGTCAACGTTAGCACCGCCGTTCTTGAGCCATTTTCGGGCGTTCCCTGAGCCTGCGTTGTAAGCGGCCATGACGTACTCTTCGCGCCCCAAGCTCTTCTTCAGCGTTGCAAGATGTGATGCGCCCAACCGTATGCTGTCATTGGCGTTGTACAGATCATAGTGTGCGATCCCTGCGCGTTTTGCTTCTTCCCTTGCTGTGGCGGGCATAAACTGCATCAATCCGGCCGCGCCGACCCAGCTTCTTGCGTTTACGTTGAACGCGCTTTCCTGACGCATTATTGCCCAGACGAAATTGGTCTCCGTACCGTACTGTCTGCAAGCCGCATCGACACTTGCCTTGTATGGGCGTGGGTAAAGTGCCTCCAAGTCCTGACGGTACATTGTTGTGCTTGATGTCATCAGCGTCTCAAGCCTTCTTGCCTCGCTGTAACTCTCCTCAAGTCCCAGCCATCTCGACAAATGCAAAGCCCTGTATAACTCCCTTGTGCTTGCCTTAGGACGTGAGAGCCTGAGATACGCATGGTACACGAATCCCCACTGTTCAAGCTCGGTCTCCTTTAGCGCGAGGTTCGGGTTAGTGCCGTTGACGATATTGAGCTTCTGCCCCGTTAAGAACGCATAGATCGTGAGGGGGTACTTGCGTTTCAGGAGAGCAAGAGTGTTCGCGGCCTGCTGATTTTGACCGGCCATAGCCTGAGCGTGTCCGAGCCAGTAAAGTATCCTTGCGCGCCTGTACTGGTTCACGCCGGGAGCGTCGCACTGTCGGAAGAGCTTTACGGCCTCAGCGTAATTCCCAGCGTCAAGATTCCTCCATGCCCTTGCCCACAACGTATTGAACGCGAACGTCGTGCCGGGAAATGACTTGAGGATTTGGGCTTCGAGAGCGTCCCTTCGTGCTGTGTTGGACTTCCCTGTGAGGTTGACGAGGGATTGCAACGCCCTTGCCTGAACGTTTCCGCGCCTTTCACGTGCTATTCGGTCTAACACTCTCATGCAGGCGTCGCGCATACCGTTGTCTTTTGCGAGGTTGGCGATTCTTGTTACGGAGCTTGAGGCGTAGGAGTTCCCGCTGACTGCGAGTGCCCCCCATAAGTTGAGAGCGTCGTTGTTGTTCTTGATGCGTGAATTTGCCCACGCGCGATAATATTGAGCCTTCCGGCCTGTCGCGCCCGTGAGAATATCGAGGGCTGCCCTGTTTTCGCCAACTGTGTGGTAATGCACTCCCAATGCAACGCGTATATTGTTGTTGGGATTTTTGACTCTTGCGAGGACTGAGGCGGCCTCTTTGCTACCTGCCTGAAGTTCGAGGAGCTGTAGTGCGTGTGAATTTACCTCCCTGTCCGCTGGGTGCTGAACGAGTCGGGTGAGAGTGTAGATTTTGCGTTCGTCAGTTCCGGCGTTCTGGAGCATTCGGTTTAATGCTGTGAGAGATGCTGAGGGACTGCCCTGCGAGTCATTGATGCGGTACTGCGCGAGTGCAACGTAATATTTCAGGTCAGCGGGCGCGGACTTGTAGAGCGATTCTGCGAGGGTCAATGCTCTCTGTGTCTGGTGAAGATTCTCGTAGCCCAAGAGCAGCGTCATGTCAGCGTATGGTCTCACGGAAGCGGGGAAGTTCTTTGACTGAGCTTCGAGAATGCTGACTGCTTCGGCCCATTTCTCCTGAAACCTGTAGGCGTTGGCCATGAGGGAGTAATCGCGGGTGGATTTCTTCTTGATTGACTTGAACTGAAGCTCCATTTCCGGCCATGCTCTGCGCCAAAAGAGATCCTGAAGACTTGAGGCTGCCTCTGAATTTGACGGACTGTAAAACGCAACTGCCAATGTAATTATTAGCAAGCTGAAACTTTTTCTCATTATCGAGTCTCCTTGCGATAAAATTTTCTTAAGTAATCATAGCAAATTTTCTCATGGTAGAATACCTCAAAAGGAGCTTGATATACAATGACAGCAGCACATCGCTATTCTTATTACGTTTTCGCAGTATTGCAATCTATCGTCGACATGGCACTCTTTCAGCTCTGTATACCGTTCTCAGTATCATCAGAGACACGAATATTCCTGACAGGCACAATGTCAGCATGTTTCATCTTCGGGAAACTCTACGGCTTCCGAAATCTCTCGCTCTGGGACGAAGCAGGCTCAGTTCTCCGCTCAAGCGTCCTCGTTATTCTCGTCAACACTCTGTACCTTTACGCCTCAAAGTCATCGCTCTCATTCCTCGCAGTCTTTGCCGGAACATCAGCATTCATTCTCCTCACACTGACAGCAAGATACTTTTTCCGGACGACATTCTTCCGTTTTGGCTGGCTCATGAAATCTGTGATCATTATCGGGGCAGGCGAAGGAGGCGAACTTTTTGCCAGCAAGATAAACTCATCACCTTTCACGATTCGCAGGGTACTTTGCTTCCTTGACGATGACGAATCGAAAGTTGGCGCGGAATTTTCGGGCATACCTGTTTCCGGAAGGATCGCGGATTTCAGGACGGTACAGGAAAAACTTCACGCTGACGAGGCCGTAATCGCAATCCCAACAGCATCGAGGCAGGAATTGTCATCAATCCTTAACATGCTTGAGTCATCAGTGAGCCGGGTGCTATATATTCCCGACATGTACATGCTTACGACATCAACGGCAACAATCCGGACCATCGACGGAATGCCGATAATCTCATCGTCTCAGGGCCTCCTCAATCCCGTGAACCTCGCCGCGAAAACCATAATCGACTACATAGGCGCGCTGATTGCGATTTTTGTGTTCTCGCCGTTCATGATCTGGGCTGCGTGGAAGATTTGGCGCGAGGACGGAAGACCTATACTCTTCGTTCAGGACAGAGTTGGCTGGAAGGGAAGGCATTTCAAGACGTTCAAGTTCCGCTCGATGTACAAGAATGCTGACGAGATTACGCAGAAATTATTCAGCGACCCAGAAATGTTCGCAGCCTACAGCCAGGGCATGAAGCTCAAGGACAATGACCCGAGAGTCACGAAGATAGGCAAAAAAATCCGCAAGACCAGCATAGATGAACTCCCTCAGCTTTTCAACGTATTGAGGGGAGA
>JAFRSL010000239.1 GCA_017427625.1 Synergistaceae bacterium
ACATTGTTGTCGTAGAGAATATCGAGGAACTTTGACGCTTTTTCGATCTCGATGACCTTATGACCCATGAAGCGGTGTCCCGTAGTCCTTCGCCCCGATTTAACGCCTCCGAACTCGAACGGTATAACCTCAGTGTCAGCCATCGCCAAAATCCAGCGTATAGGTCTCGCAAATCTCACTCCCGATTTGTCCCAGTACATGCTCTTGGGGAATGTCAAGCCTGAGATTAAGCCTTTCATTATTTCGGGGAGAACGTCAAGAGCGGGCTTGCTTTCCTGACGAATCTCTGCGGCTATGTACTTTACACCGTTAATCTCAGTGATCTTGAGGTCGTTAACGTCGATTCCCTTGCTCTTTGCGAAACCTATTGCGGCGCGGGTGGGCTGGTCGTTGTCGTCATAGGCTGATGAAACGGGAGGGCCTTTCAGCAGGTCTACCTGTTCTGACTGGAATTTGCTTACGTCCTTTACGATTAGGACGAGCCTTCTCGGAGTTGCGTATGTCTTAGCCTCGTTGAACGTCAGCCTGTTCGCCGCGAATGATGACTCCGCCGATTTCTTCAGTGCTTCAAGCGCGGAAGGTATGAACCTTGAAGGGATTTCCTCTGTCCCGATTTCGAGTAATACATATAGTGCGTCTTCTTTTGTTGACATGTCAATCTCCCTCCTTAGTCCCCGAAAAATTCTCCGGTCTCGTTCGTGAACTTCTCCATTAACGGGAAGCCCATCTTCTCACGCTGTGCCCTGTATGCCTCCGCGCAACGGCAAGCCAAAGCCCTCACACGCGAGATGTAGCCTGTTCGTTCGGTTACGCTGATTGCGTTTCTAGCGTCAAGAAGGTTGAATGTGTGTGAACTCTTCAGGACATAATCGTAAGCAGGAAGCACGAAACCAGCATCAAGGATTCGCCCGGCCTCTTTCTCGTACATTGCGAAAAGTTTGAACAGCATATCAGTGTCAGCAACCTCGAAATTGTAGTGAGACTGCTCGATCTCGTTCTGCAAATGAACATCGCCGTACTTCACTTTTCCCGCCCATTCAAGGTCGTAAACGCTGTCTGCTTTCTGTACGTACATTGCGATTCTCTCGATGCCGTATGTGATCTCAGCCGGAACGTTCTCCATGTCGATGCCGCCTAGCTGCTGGAAGTACGTGAACTGAGTGATCTCCATTCCGTCAAGCCATACTTCCCAGCCAAGCCCCCATGCTCCCGTCGAAGGGTTCTCCCAGTCGTCCTCAACGAATCGAATATCATGCTCATCGGGATTGATTCCCAGACTTGCGAGGCTCTCGATGTAGAGTTCCTGAATGTTCGCGGGCGCGGGCTTTATGATGACCTGATACTGATAGTAGTGCTGAAGTCGGTTAGGATTCTTCCCGTAACGACCATCTGACGGCCTCCTCGAAGGCTCAACGTAAGCAACCCTCCAAGGCTCAGGCCCCAAAACGCGGAGAGCTGTCGCGGGATTCATTGTTCCTGCGCCTACCTCAATATCATACGGCTGCTGAATGATACAGCCCTGGCGAGACCAGAAATTTTCCAGCCTGAAATATATTTCCTGAAAGTTCAAATGCGAAATCTCCTTTCTACTTGTTCGAGGCTAAATGCGTGTTCCCTGCGAGGAAGCGCATAGGGTCAACCTTGTTGTTGTTCACGCGGACTTCAAAGTGCAGATGATTCCCCGTTGAACGCCCCGTGCTTCCTACATAGGCGATAATCTGTCCCTGCATGACCCTCTGACCCTGAACGACTGCGAGGCTCAGGCAGTGAGCGTAGAACGTCTGCAGTCCGTCTCCGTGATCCATGATGACGAAGTTCCCGTAGCCTCTGAATCCCATCGTCGAGTTGTTGCCAGTTCGTGAGACTACACCGTTTCGGGCAGCTCTGATGGGAGTACCGGCGGGCATGGGAATGTCGATACCTTGATGTCTGTGGCTTCCGCGCCATTTCCCGAAAGGAGATGAGACTTTTCCGTCAACAGGCCAAAGCATTTTTCCCGCGAGGTTTCCCATGTTGAGAATGAAGGGGTCGCGCTGCTTCGGTGTCAAGTTGTAATGCGGAAGATAGCTCGGATTCGTCCCGAACGTGTGGTCAAGGTCAGCGAGGCTCGGACGTTTCGGCGCGGCACTCTTTGGAAGCTGGACGACTTCAACCTTGTCTCCTGAGATTATCAGCCTCATAGGGCCTTTTGACGGATCTCCGTTCGGCGAAAGAACTATGATCGGATCCATTAGGCCGGGAATTTCCTGGCTTGCAGACTTCTTGGGCTTGCTCGTGAGAATCTTGTCGGGCTTCGCGGTGTTTGCGATGACTTTCGCGGGAGTCTCCTTCTTGCTCTTGGAGGGCTTCGCGGTCTTGGCTGTTTTCACGGGCTGTAACGGCTCTGCTTTAACCTGAGGAATCTGCGTTGGAACTGATGCTGTCTTTGTTGGCTGAACCGTTGGAACTGGAGTCTCGGCTTTCACGGGAGTTTCCGCAACCTTAGGAGCTGGAGTCTCAGCTTTCTTTTCGGGCGGAAGATTCCTAGCGTCTGTCTTAACTTCCTCCCTAAGCTGTGCCATTATGTCATCGTTCGACTTCTGTGGCTCTGAGACTGCGGGAACTTCTGCTTTCGCCGGAGCTTCCTCAACTTTGGGAGCTGGAGTCTCTGCCTTTGTCGCTGGAACTTCAGCAGGCTTAGGGTCGGACTGAGCGGCACGTTTTGCGGCGGCGGCACTGGTTACGGGCACCAACGCTGTGGGCTGCCATGCTCCTTTGTGCTGCCATATTGCGAGCATGTCCGCGTGATTCGCAGGAAGGTAGACCGACTGGCCGGCTTTGATGTCCGCGCTCTCAATGCTGTTTGCCCAGAGAACATCAGCAACCGTGATGTCATGCAACATGCAGTATTGCGTCAATTCGGCCATGCCCAAATTCACATCGTCGGTGAAAACTAGCTCTTTCCATTTCGCGGCGTTGGCATTCCCCGCAAGTATCACCGTAAGCAACAATCCCGTAAAACCTTTCTTTAATATGTTCAACTTAATCAGTCCCCCTTAAACTCTCTCTGTTACGATTCTGAAGCCCGCCTCGCCGAGCCTCTGACGGATAACTTCAATCTGTCCGCTGTTGAGGGTCTCAAGCGCAATCTTCAGGAAACACGAATTTATGGCCATGTTCGTATCACCGTGATCGTATGATACAGCCACAACGTTTGCACCGCATGAAGCTACAATCTCACTGACCTGCTGAAGCTGTCCAGGTTTGTCGACAAGCTCAATCGTAAGGTTGATGTTCCGCCCAGTCATGATGAGGCCGCGAGTTATGACACGTGAAAGAATGTTCACGTCAATGTTTCCGCCTGAGACGATGCAGACCGTCTTCTTCCCCTCAATCGGGAGCTTGTGGAACATTGCCGCCGCTACGGGGACTGCCCCGGCACCTTCGGAGATCAGCTTCTGCCTCTCGATCAGAGCGAGTATTGCCGCCGCGATTTCGTCCTCTGAGACACAAACGATGTCATCAACGTATTTCGAGATTATATCGTAGGTGTTCTCGCCGGGATTCTTGACCGCTATTCCGTCAGCAAATGTCGAAACGCTGTCGAGTACACGCCTTTCATGAGCCTTGAACGAATTGTACATGCTTGCCGCGCCCGCCGCCTGAACCCCGTAGACCTTAACGTCAGGTTTGAGCGACTTCACAGCGAACGCAATCCCGGAAATCAGACCGCCTCCACCGATTGGAACGATTACGGCCTCAACGTCCTCAAGCTGGTCGAGAATCTCAAGCCCTATCGTAGCCTGACCCGCAATAACGTAGTCGTCATCATAAGGGTGAATGAAGGTTGCGCCCGTCTCCTCAACAAGCTGGACTGCCCTGTCGTGAGCGTCATCATACGCGCCCTTTACGAGTTCGATATTCGCGCCGAGCCTTCGTGTGCTTTCAACCTTCATGACCGGTGCTGAATCCGGCATACAGATTGTTGCGGGAATTCCCTTCCTTGAAGCTGCCATTGCGACACCTTGAGCGTGGTTTCCGGCTGAACACGCTACGATTCCCCGTGCCCTTTCGTCATCGTTGAGCTGGGAAATCTTGTAGTACGCTCCCCTCAGCTTAAAGCTCCCTGTTACCTGAAGATTCTCTGTCTTGAGATAGAGATTATGCTCCTCACTGAGTAAAGGCGCAGCGATTAAGTCAGTTTTCCTAGCGCACTCCCTAAGAACGTAAGCAGCATGATAAACCTTGTCTAGTGTTAGCATTTCATTACCTCTACATTTACATTCATCGTTACATCACACCCCACATAAAAATATTTGCATAAGTATACCGCAATTTTGCCTAAATTTTCCAAGTCATAATGTAAAATATTAACGTAATAATTATTTCAGGGGGTAAAATTTTCATGAAGGTACTAATGATTAACGGCTCACCAAACGAGCATGGCTGTACGTTCACGGCACTGTCCGAAGTCGCGTCGAGCCTCGAAAAAAATGGAGTCGAGTCCGAAATTTTCTGGATCGGGAAAAAAGCAATGCAGGGCTGTATCGCGTGCTTTAAGTGTCAGGAGCTTGGACATTGCATATTCAATGATGCTGTCTGTCAACTTACCTCACGACTCGATGAGTTCAGCGGGCTTGTAGTTGGTTCACCAGTTTATTACTCCGGGCCTGCCGGAAGCCTCTGCGCGTTCATGGACAGGTTCTTCTTCTCAGGCGGTGAAAAACTGGAGGGGAAACCTGCGGCCTGTGTCGTATCTTGCAGGAGGGGCGGTGCAACAGCGGCTTTCGACCGTCTAAACAAGTATTTCACTATTCGCAACATGCCCGTAGTTTCGTCGCAGTATTGGAATCAGGTTCACGGCTTTACACCTGATGACGTTCGCAAAGACCTTGAGGGTATGCAGACGATGAGGACGCTCGGTCAGAATATGGCGTGGCTTTTGAAGTGCATTGAAGCCGGGAAGAACGCTGGAATATCCTACCCAGTTCACGAGGAAATAACGTTCACGAATTTCATACGCTAGAAAAATGTAACTCCCCTCCGTCGCAATGGCAGAGGGGAATTTTTGTATTTTGAGCCAGCTTATTGCTTTATGGCTATGGCTGGATTGCAGACTGTGTGAGGATTGAGCCAGATTGAGAGGGTGATCCTGCGGTCTTCTGGAACTGTGGTAATAGGCTCTCCTTCCGCGTCAAAGAACTCCGAAATCTCATCATCGTCCGAAGGGCTGTCAGAATTTGCGAGGTAAACCAATTCCGCGCCCTCTGGAACGTCATCACTCAGAGCAACATCGAACTCATACATTCCCGAAACGTCAACCGAAATTTCAGGAAGTACCGCGACGATTATATACCCGTCGGAGTTTGTGAACGTCAACTCAGGAAGCACCGAATGTTCGACGAACGAGTACGAGTCCCCGACTGACTCAGACATTGCAGGAAGACGTGTATCAGATGCCGCAATGACCTTTAGGATTACGGTCTTCTTGGCGGACTTCACGGGATTCGTCGCAGTTAGTTTCACCTTGTAGGACTTTGCCGCCCCCGTTGGAGTGCCGGAAATCGTATCGCCGTTTAGGGTAAGTCCTTCCGGAAGATTCGTAGCGTCCCATTCGATTGGCTCACTTCCTGTGGCTGTGAGCTTTGCGCTGTACGGTTGTCCCAGTGTCGCGTTCGGGAGGCTGGTCGTCGTAATCTTGGGCTTTGTGCCTTTGACCTTGAGTTTGACGGATTTTGATTTATCTCCCGCGCCGTTCGATGCCGTAATCTTCACTTTGAAGCCCGAACTCTTGTACGACATCGGAGCACCTGAGATTACTCCCCTTGACGTGTTGAACGAGAGTCCTTCCGGCAAAGTTCCCTCAATACTCCATGTGAGCGGAGTGCTACCTTTTGTGAGTTTTAGGCCTGAGCTGTAGGCTACACCGAGTTCACCCTTTGCGAGAGGGCTTGAGAGTTTCGGCGGGATTCCCTTGATTGTGAGCTGTAGTTCCTTCGTGGCATTGCCTGCGCCGTTCGAGAGCGTGAATTTCACGTTGAATGTCCCGAACGCTGTGGGCTTGCCGGAGATTTTTCCTTTCTCGCTACAGTTGAGGCCACTGGGGAGTCCCTCTGCTTTCCATTTGAGGGGCTTTGTGCCTGTGCCTTTGAGGGTTACGCTGTAGGACTTGCCGATTGTTCCGACTTTGAGGCTTGTTGTAGTGATTGATGGCTTGTCTTTGTTGTCGCGGATTATCGTTACGCCGTCATCACAGTGAATGCGAATGCTTTCGGGGCAGTTGCTCACATCAAGAGTGGTTAGTTGATTGCCGTAGCATTCCAGACGCGTTAGAGCAGTGTTGTTGCTCAAGTCAAGCGTGGTTAGCTGATTGTCGGAGCAGTCCAGATACGTTAGAGCGGAGTTGTGGCTCACGTCAAGTGCCGTTAGCCGATTGTCGGTGTATCTCAGGTAAGTTAGAGCCGTAAAGTACTCTATGCCTTTGAGGTCAGTTATCCTTGACCAGCCCGTCTCCCTAGACTGACCCACCGTCATAGATGTGACACATGCTATTTCCTCCGCGCTCAGTATCCCGTCCCTGTTGGTGTCGCATTCCTCAAATACGTAGCTACGGAACGCTTTATCGGGGAAATTCGTCTCATCAATCCTCACCGCACCTTCCGGCAA
Source organism: Synergistaceae bacterium (assembly GCA_017427625.1). GTDB lineage: Bacteria > Synergistota > Synergistia > Synergistales > Aminobacteriaceae > JAFUXM01. Next base: position 6,646 of record JAFRSL010000239.1, read on the forward strand.
TGGAGTCGGCTCTGGAGTTCCTGAACTGCTGAAACGGTATATCGTGAATCCGCCCGCGTTCCCTACGCTTTCACTGTAGTATTTCGCAAGCTCACCCCACGTGTATTCAGAGTTTCTTATGTCGGGAATGCCATTATTTACGTTGGACTGCAAAACCTGAAGACAGTTATCGTCCCTGTAAGAGATGATAAATGTATGCTGGGTAATATTGCCGTAATCCCAGTACATTTGAACGACATCTCCGGGCTGTGCCTTGCTAAATTTTTTCTGTATTGCAGCCTCAGAAGGTAATCCGTCCCTTTCGTTAAGGTGCTGTGCAATCATTATAACTGCTCATACCGGAAATTTCTCTGTGGCCGTTAGCTCTGTTGCTGTTGAAGTTGATTTTCCCGTCTGTCAGATTGTATATAACCAGCCTCACGAACATGAAGCAATTAGTGCCGAAAGTATCATAGTTCCAATCGCTGAACACTGTATCGACAGGGGTATCCTTGTACTGCACCTATTCTGATGCGCTGTAGCCCTTTGCCGGCGTAAATTGAAGGGCATTAGCCGGAACAACGCATATCAGTATAACGCACAACATAAACGCAAAAATCCTCTTCATGTTATCTGCCTCCTTCATGAATTTCTAGTCTGGTTTTATCAGGATATGAGAATTTTATCATATCTTGACAGCTATCTCCGGCAAGTAAATTACCTCCTTGTTGAGCCATATTGAGATTGTGATCTTCCTGCTCTCAGGTACGGAGGATATTTCGTTCCCTTCATCATCATAGAACTCTACAATCTCGTCGTCGTCCGAAGGCTCATCAGAATTTGCGAGGTAAATCAACTCCGTGCCCTCTGGAACATCATCACTCAATGCGATTCCGAACTCATACATTCCAGACTCATCGGCTGAAATCGTCCCTAACTCTGCGACAATGACATAGCCGCCTGAGATTTGGCCGGACGGAATTTCTGTCAGCACTGGGAAATACTCAAAGCCGTTCGATGACTGAGAGTTCATTGCATTCTCATTCACTGTGCTTGCGTTGACTTTCAGGGTTAGCGTTTTCTTAGCGGACTTCACAGGATTCGTGGCTGTGAGTTTTACCCTGTAGGATTTTGCTGTCCCTGTCGGCGTTCCGGAAATCGTATTGCCGTCGAGGCTCAATCCCTCCGGAAGATTCGCAGCTGTCCATGTGATAGGCTGACTCCCTGTTGCTGTGAGCGTCGCTTCGTATGGCTGGCCTTGAGTCGCACTTGGGAAGCTGGCAGTGATCTTGGGCTTTTTGCCTTTTACCTTGAGCTTGAGGGATTTTGACTTCTCGCCTGCACCGTTCGAGGCCGTAATCTTCAGCTTGAAGCCCGAACTCTTATACGACACAGGCGTCCCTGAGATTATTCCCGTTGAAGCATCGAGTGAAAGCCCATCGGGGAGATTGCCTGTTACGTTCCATGTGATTGGAAGGCTTCCCTTCTTGAGTTTAAGGCCGGAACTGTATGGTACACTGAGTTCTGCTTTTGCGAGGGAACCCGAAATCTTTGGCACAATACCCTTGATTGTGAGCGTTAATTCCTTCGTGATACTCTCGGTTTCGTTTGAGACCGTGAATGTTACATTGAACGTCCCGAACTCCGTAGCCTTTCCGGAGATTTTGCCCTTCTCGCTGAACTTGAGGCCATTGGGAAGACCTGTCGCTGACCATGTGTATGGCTTCGTCCCTTTTGCCTTCATGGTAACGCTGTATGACTTCCCGATCGTTCCGACCTTCAAGCTGCTTGTAGTTATGCTGAGGGTTACGAGGGGATTGTCGACGTGTTCAAACACGATTTCTGTAACATCGCCGTCAAAATCGAAGTTGTACGTGTACGCGTAGCCTGTGAAGACTTCGTTGCCATCG
>JAFRSL010000240.1 GCA_017427625.1 Synergistaceae bacterium
ACTTCTGCTTTCCATCGCTGGCGTTCGCAGAAACGTGTGTACATTCGGAACAAGTCAGCCGCAAAAAGTGTAGCCTCATCTCCCCCTGTACCTGCGCGGATTTCAACGATAACGCTCTTGTCGTCGTTGGGATCTTGCGGTAACAGTAAGAGTGTCAAATCGTGCGTGAAACTCTCAATTTTTGGCTCAAGCTCCGAGATTTCCTCGCGTGCAAGTGCTTCAAGTTCAGAGTCGCCCGATTTCATTAGATCCTTTGCCTCAGCGATTGACTTCTTCGCGTTCGTGTACTCCTGATATTTTTCGACAACCGGCTCAAGCTGTGCGCGCTTCTTCCCTAGTATCTGCAGCTCTTTTGGGTCTGATGCGATTTTTGGGTCAGCAAGTTTCTTCCCGACCTCCTCATATTCCTGTTCGATTGCCTGTAACTTTGGCTCAATGTTCATGATAATATTCCTCCTTCCATTGCGGTGTTAAGCGAGACTAATGCGACTTCAGCCTGATTTATGTCAGGTTCACGTGTTGTAAGGTACTGTAACGTGAGGAACGGCGCGATTATGCAGAGGCCGAACTTTCCTGAGTTCGAGGCGAGTTTGATTATCTCGTAAGATATTCCGACGACGACGGGTATCAGTATGATTCTTGCAAGCACCTGAAGCGCGAAACTCTCTCCGGCTATCAGCGTCTTAACGGGCGAGAAGATTATTATGCTCACGATTACGGCAATCAGGAGGAACGATGTCCCGCAGCGTGGGTGAATGCGCGAACACGTCATGATGTTCTCAGGTGTCATTTCAAGGCCATGCTCAAAAGCGTTGATTGTCTTGTGTTCAGCACCGTGATACCTGAAGATCTCCCGAATGTCCTTCCAAAGCCCAATGACCGCTACATAGCCCACGAAAATCACCGCCCTCAATACCCCCTCAGTGATGTTGACGTAAAGAGGAGTAGTTGCGAAGTATCCGGCAAGCCACAGGGGGAGCGCGATGAAAAGTCCGCCGACTGCAAAAATCGCAAGAGCCACTGCCGATATTATGTCCCATGCTGTCATCTTTTCCTGCTCTTCTTCAAGGGCAACCTCGGCTGACTTCGACAACGCTTTGAATCCCGTAGCCATCATCTCGCACATCACGACAACGCCGCGAATTAACGGGAGCTTGTAGGGCATTCGCTTAATACGCGAGGAGTTCGGCCATGTCTCAGTGAAAATGTCGCCTGAAGGTCTCCTTACCGCGAGGCCCCACAAAGTTTTTCCCTTCATCAAAACGCCCTCTATTACAGCTTGGCCGCCGACAGGTATCTTCCTCTCTGCATCGTCAGCAAAAAGATTCAGCACGAGTATCAACCACAAATATAATCTCTTAATCAAGCAAATCCTCCATATCTCTGTACGGTTTTCCGCAAGTTCTAGCCTCATTGCAACGGCCGAATATGCACGATGGTCCGGCCTTCTCGAAAAGTACAGGGGCTTTCTGTCGGCATAATATTAGCATTTTCCGTGCGAGTTCGTGAATCTCCCATTGAGCGCGCCTGCAAAGTCTGAGGCTGAAGAAGTGGTGAAGCTCCCTCGCGTTCATCGTCATAACGAGCCGTGTCGAATGTCCATGCGGAAGGATAAATCTTGCGTCCTCTTTCGGTATTCCTGCCTCAACCATGAGCCTGTAAGCCTCCTGAGATTTCCGGACGGCTTCGTTGAAGACTGCTAATGCTTCGGGGTTTTCGCGGACTGTAGGGGGGATTATGACTGCTTCGGGGTCTGCTGACATTTTGACGTAACGCTGGCTTTGCTGGCTGAAACTTGCGACTCTGTGCCTCACTAGCTGATGCGATGATACTCTGCTCAGTCCGTCAATTCCGAACGTGAATGAGACATGTTCAAACGTTGACATATGACCGCTCGCGAAAAGGTCAGCAATAAGGGCGCGGGATAAATTCTTCTCTTCGCCGTGCAACAATTCTTCCGCCGTAACATCTCGGTAACAAATTCTTGCGGCGGCGGCTACTATAGCGTCTGGTTCTGGGGTGTGTGATAATAGTATAACGTTCATGACAAAAAACGGGAGCGTCTCTCAGCCCCCGTAACAGTTTGCATATTCTTATACTTCTGTCTTCTGGCCGTAATTGATTCCCTTGTACTTCTTCTGGAACTTTTCGAGCCTTCCTGCTTCAGTGAGTATCCTGCCCTTCTTGCCGGAGTAGAACGGGTGGCAGACGGAGCAAACGCCTACACGGATTTCTTTCATGGTTGAGCGCGTCGTGAAGGTGTTCCCGCATGAGCATGTAACTTTGCACTCCTGATATTCTGGGTGAATGCCTTTCTTCATGTTGATATTCCTCCTAGTGCCTGAGACCTAAGCGTTCAATTAGCGAACGGTAGCGGTTGAAGTCTTTGTTCATGAGGTAGCGGAGAAGCCTGCGCCTTGAACCGACCATCTTGAGGAGTCCGCGACGTGAATGGAAGTCTTTCTTGTGGACTTTGAGATGCTCGGTGAGTTCTCTGATGCGTTCGGTGAGGATTGCTACCTGAACTTCGGGTGAACCTGTGTCGTTGTCGTGAGTCTTGTACTCTGCGATTACTGACTGCTTCTTGTCTTTCTGGATCAATGGAATAACCTCCTGTATTCATACTTCAAAGCCCGGGACAAAGCCAATCCAGTGAGCAATGTTCTGAGCCTCGAGTGTAAGCGGCAATATAATAGCACATTTTCTTCTGCATGGTATCATTATGACAATCCCTAAGAAAAGGAGACATTAAAGTGGACAAGAAAATCAAACGCATAGGAGTTCTTACATCGGGCGGAGATGCTCCAGGAATGAACGCAGCAGTCCGAGCAGTGGCAAAATCAGCAATGCACTTCGGAATGGAGTGTATAGGAATCCGCAGGGGATGGCAGGGACTCATCAACAGCGATTTCATAATCCTCAACAACGAAGCCGTTACTCACATTCTCGGGCGCGGAGGCACGATACTCTACACCGCAAGAAGCGAGGAGTTCATGACCGAGAAGGGCCGCGAGAAAGCTGTCGGAACGTGCAAGATGCTCGGCCTTGACGGAGTGGTAGCAATCGGAGGAGACGGAACATTCAAGGGCGCACTTGAGCTTTCAAGACTCGGAGTGCCTGTGATGGGAATACCCGCGACAATCGACAACGACATCGGCTGCTCAAACTACACGATCGGCTTTGACTCGGCCTGCAACACAGCCATCGAGTGCATCGACAAACTCCGCGACACAATGCAGTCCCATGAACGCTGCTCAGTCGTTGAGGTCATGGGAAGACATGCAGGCTTCCTCGCGCTCTACGTAGGAATCGCTGTCGGCGCAACGTGCGTGTTAATCCCAGAGCATGAGGTTGACTTCGAGGAGGATGTCGTGAAGAAAATCCAGAATGCCCGCCTCTCAGGTTCAACACATTTCACAGTTGTCGTCGCTGAAGGTGCAGGGAGCGCAATCGACATCGGCCACAAGATTCATGAGGCACTGGGACTTGATCCGCGTGTTACGGTTCTCGGACACATTCAGAGGGGCGGCGCGCCTACGGGAAGAGACCGCGAGACTGCCACGAGAATGGGTTACTGGGCCGTGAGAGCGTTTGCCGAAGGAAGGTCAGGTAGCGTTATATGCACTCAGGAAGGAAGCATCAAGGAAATTCCCATTGAGGAAGCTCTGGCCATGAAGAAGAATCTTCCGATGATTCGCTACGAGATTCTTGAAGCGATTTCAGCACCTGGCGTTTTCAAGTAAGCCGAAAAAATTTGCCTCCCCGCTCTTAACAGGGAGGCCGATTTCTATTCCTCATTCATGACGTGAGCGCATCTCTTGCAGAGTCCGTTACTGTTCGGGTGTTCGTCGTATTTCCAGCATCGCGGGCATTTCTCACCTGGCGTAAATCCTCCGGCAATATCCATTCCCGTGTCATCATCGTGGAACACATTAGGCAGCGTAAGTTCGTCAGCCCACTCGAACTTCGACACAATCACTATGTCAGCAAGCTCATCAGGGCTAAATACCTTCTCGATTTCCGCGAGGCTTTCTGAACGTTTCACCTGTACCGCAGCCTCAAGCGATGTCCCGATCGTCTTCGCAGCCCTCATAGTCTCAAGCATACGGCTGACTGCCCCCTTCAAAGTAACGGCCTCAGCCCATGTCGAATTGAGCGAGTCATTCAGGCGTGAAGCGTCCTGTTCCGGGAAGTCCGCGAGGAATACGCTCTCAGGCAATGACGGGTCAGTCTTCCTCATCTCCTGCCATATCTCCTCAGCCGTGAAACTCAAGAGCGGCGCAATCATTCTCGTAAGGCACGAAAGTATCTCATACATGGCCGTCTGTGCGCTTCGACGGGTGAGTGAGTCCTTTGCCTCGACATAGAGCCTGTCCTTGCTGATGTCAAGGTAGAACGCCGAAAGCTCATTCACGCAGAACGAGTGTATCAATGACACCGGCACATGGAACTCGTACTCCTCCAATGCGTCCCTCACCCTAGCGATGATCCTGTGAAGCCTGTCGAGTATCCACTTGTCCATCGAAAGGAGCGACTCATACGGAAGAGCATTCTCCGGCTTGAAGTCGTGAAGGTTTCCGAGAAGGAAGCGCGCTGTGTTACGGATTCGCCTGTAGGTCTCGGATAGAGTCTTGAGAATGTCCTTTGAAATACGCACATCGTTCCTGTAATCCGTTGACGCTACCCACAATCTCAGAATGTCAGCCCCGAATTCGTTGCAGATGTCGGCGGGTGCTATCGTGTTTCCGAGAGACTTCGACATCTTCCGTCCCTTTCCGTCAAGAGTGAAGCCGTGTGTCAGGACTTGGGCATATGGAGCGCGTCCCTTTATGGCTGTGGCTGTGAGTAATGACGACTGGAACCAGCCGCGATGCTGGTCGCTTCCCTCAAGGTACATGTCGCACGGCCATGTCAGCCCGAATTTCTCGTTGAGAACCGACATGTGTGAAACGCCGGAGTCGAACCATACATCAAGAATGTTGCTGTCCTTCTCGACGTTGTGAGAGCCGCATTTGTCGCAGCAAGCCTTTTCGCCGAACAATGACTCCAGACTCTCGCGCCACCATATCGAAGTCCCGTCGGGTGAAGTCTTGACTTTTTCCGCGAGCATTCGGATACGGTCGGGAGTGAGCGTGAAACTTCCGCAGTCCTTGCATCGAATCGCGGGAACAGGAATCCCCCAAACTCTCTGCCTTGAAATGCACCAGTCGGAACGGGAGCTTACCATGTTATATATCCTGTCGCGTCCCCAGTCAGGAATCCATTTCACCTCGTTGTCGATGATCCTCAGTGCCTCGTCGCGGAACTGCTTGACGTTGATGAACCACTGATCCGTTGCGCGGAAGATTACGGGTCTCTTGCAACGCCAGCAATGAGGGTAGCTGTGCGAGATTTTCCCGAAGCCCAAGAGCCTGCCCTTCTCGCGGATAAGTTCGATTGCTTTCTTTCCGCCCTCATCGAGAGACATTCCGCCGACGATCGGCAGCTCCTTCTCGAATTTCCCCGCGTGGTCAACGGAGCTGTAGACCTTGAGGCCGTAGCGCACGCCCGTCTCGTAGTCTTCGACACCATGACCAGGTGATGTGTGGACGCAGCCTGATCCCG
>JAFRSL010000241.1 GCA_017427625.1 Synergistaceae bacterium
GCCCACGCTACTGGCGAAACCCTCATTGCCGAACCGTTCCCGAAACTGTTGTAAGGCTGAGGGTGTGGCCTCGCAAGCCAGTACATGAACCTTGCACCGTAACCAGCATGAGGATACTTAGCCGCAAAATTTCGCATCGAGATTATTACCTGACGCCTGAAATCTTCCGGTGTAACAGGGTCTCCTCTCTTTGACATTACGCGCATAACAGCATCGGCGATCGCAAGGGTCATTACAGTGTCGTCCGTGAAACGCGAATCCTCCGATATTAACGGGAACACCTTGCTGTGTGCAATCTCCCTGTTCTCGTCAAACTCATATGGGCTTCCTACAATATCGCCTACAATAGCTCCTAACACTCTCAATCCCTCCATTGTTCCCATTTCTGAACAATATATTTCATGTGATGGCGTAACCTCTCGAATGTCTCAACCTGAATCAAGGTCGGTATTCCGAAGAATGGCTCTGCGATTGCCCCAGACATCGCCGCAAGTGCTTCAGATTCCCCGCCAAGTGAGACAGCTTTCCTCACAGCGTCCTCGAAGTTCTCACTCTCAAGAAATGCCGTGAACGCTTCAGGAACAGAGTCGGGGCACAATGTGTTGTAGGAATATTCAGGCCGTATTTCCTCAAGAGTACGCGACAAATCATAGCCGTACTTACCCGTTATGTAGCCGCGAATTTCGTCCTTGCTGTGCCCCGTCCGTGCCAAGAACACCGCCCCTGCTACTGACTGCGCTCCTCTTATTGCTTCGGGGTGGTCATGGGTGATAGCTGTGCTTACCTCCGCGAACCATTCAACGGTCTCCAAGTCATCGAACGCCCACGACACAGGCGAGACCCTGACAGCCGGGTTGTTCACAAAACTGTAGGAGGGGTGAGGACGCTTTGCCCTGAGCCAGTAATAGAATCCCTGACCGTAACGAATATTCTTGTAATGCTTGCAGAGTGTACGGAGTGATGACTTCAAGTTCTCGGCAAATTTCGCGCCCGTCGTAGAATCCCCGTGATTCTTCATAGAGTCCATCAGAGCCTCAGCAGTCGCAAGCGTTATGACAGTATCATCGCCAGGGCGGGATCTCTCAGTGAGAAGCGGGAAATCCTCAGACTTCATTCCCCCCGCGTGGTACGGGCTTCCTATTATGTCCCCGACTATTGCCCCGAGCATACACTAACCCTCAAATGGCTTGACTCCTTTTACAGCGTCCGAAGGGTAAATCCTTGCATCTCCGTTGTCAGTGTCAATCATGACGTACCTGTAATTCCCCATTCCCAGCTCCTTCATGTACGTTAGCTGACGGTGGCCATGACGCGATTCTATTCGTTCAACCAAATCATGACGGAAATTCTCAGGGAGCGCGTAAACGAGATCAACCGACGCTGAGTCAGCCGCAAGAATATCAAGCGAGGCAACGATACCGATGTTCGGGGTTACAACGGGGGCAGCATAAATACCCTCGCAGTCGCAGGAGACTGACATGTTACGAAGGACATTGATGAAAGCGATGTGCTTTCCGAAATGGTCAACCGTAGCCTTTGCTGACTCCATCATTCTCTCCATGAACTCCTCCTCGACGATGTCCCACTGGTTAGGCTGGCCGGGTGTCGTGTGAATCCATGCCTTCCCGATTTTTCCGTCAGCACAGCCGATCCCGATGTTCTTTCCTGAACCGCCGAAGCCTCCCATTGCATGACCCTTGAAGTGCGTCAAGACGAGAAGCGAGTCATAGTTGAGCATGTTTGCGCCGACTGACATTTTCGTGAACCACTTTCCTCCTTTAACGGGAAGAAGGGCAGTTCCCTTTTCGTCCATTATGTCAACTGTAGCAAAGTTCCAGCCGTTTACTTCGATTGTCTTGCGGTGAAGCTCGGTTGTGTGCCTGTCAGCCTCGTAGTAAGCATTAGTCTCGACTATGTGAGCTGAAGGGAGGTCGTTATTGATGAGGGATTTGACCCATTCGCGCGGGATAATGTTGGGGCCTTTGGGTTCGCCCGTGTGTAATTTGATGGCGACCTTTCCGGTGATGTTCTGGTTGATCCGTGCGTAAATTTTCCTGAGACCTTCGGAAGATAAGTCGCGCGTGAAGTATACGACTGACTCACTTCCTGAACGCTCGCTGTAAGGTAGGTATTTGCTTCCGTCTGTCATTGTGATGATTCCTCCTGCGTGAAAAGTTGCTTTGATTTTAGCATACATATAAAAACCGGGCAGAGCATTCAACTCTGTCCGGCTTCGAAATGTCTACTTAGTTAACTATTTGTAACCACCACGGCGATTCTTCCTTTTCCTGCGATGTGCAGTCTTTCAATCCGTCCTTGAATGCTGCGATGAACGAATCCACTTTTTCACCTTCTGGTGCGAAATAAGCGAACCAGCACCCCTTCGCAGTTCCCCAGATGACACCGGCTGTCAATCTCAAAAAACTGCCATCATCAGGGTTGGGTACGCATCCTCCCGGCACAATCGCGTAACTCTCAGTGCTGAACGCGGCGAACATTACCACGAGCAGCGACAGAACAGCGAGTTTCTTCATGGCCGACACCTCTCACCAGAATATCTTGATGATGTCCCACGCTTCTCCTGCGCCTTCTTTGCACCCGTCCCAAAACTCTTTTGCGCCTTTTCCGTCCTCAGCGGCATATGCTTTCACAGCTCCGCGCCCCAATGCCCAAAATGTTCCGACAGTCCCGACAGTAACAGCTATTACCGTTTTCCTGCCCCACGTGGCCGGGTTCAAGTCGCTCCACGAGAACGCATCTGCTGAGGAAGGAACACAGGCCGAGAACATCAACACTACGAGAACACATACAGCAATCTTCTTCATGAGCAAAAACCTCCTGTGAATTAGAATCTGGGTTAATTTTACATTAGAATGGGGGGGGGGGGCTGTCAAGCTATAATA
>JAFRSL010000242.1 GCA_017427625.1 Synergistaceae bacterium
GCTTTCAACGATATATATTTCTGCAATGGCGGCTAATCCGTTAGATGAATATGAAGATGTTCTCACAACAGGAGAGTTGTCTTCTGTAAAGGAAAGTTTGCAGACAATTGCAACTACTGTTCCTGATTCAGAGGAATATACCAAGGCAGAGAAAGTGATAAAATCTAAAATTAGTAATTTGGAAAATAGTGTTCATGTTACGATTGATTTAGAAAGAACTACTAGTAAAGCAGGTGCTTTGGAATATATTGGAAGAGAAATTACTCCTGCCATTGAAAGACTTCAAACAGAGTATGATGCGAAGTATGCAACTGCTACTTCTGCAACAGAAGATGCAGAAATGTCACTTGCTCTTCGTAAGACATTAAAAGAGAAAGTCTATGATGCAGTAATCAAGCCTTTTACGTCATTATTCAAGTGGGGAAAAAAGGCGAAAAATTAGTAAAGAAATATAAACGAGGGTTACATAAAAACTATCAACATTTTTGATGTTGATAGTTATCATTACATTCAATTTATGTATACATTATTTTCAATCTTAAATTTCAAATTTGCAGGGAGGTTCTTTTGTTATGAGTCCGGCAGTAATTACCTTGTGTTTCCTCGCGTTCGCAATCATCATGTTCGTAACCGAGAAAATTCCGCTCGGCTTAACGTCCATGATCGTCTGCATTGGTCTTGTTGTTACGGGAGTTCTCGACGTAAAGTCAGCGTTCTCAGGCTTCATCGACAGCAACGTCATTCTCTTTGTGGCAATGTTCATTGTTGGAGGAGCGTTGTTCGAGACTGGAATGGCAAACGAAATCGGCGGAATAGTAACGAAGTTCGCAGGCAGTGAGAGAATGTTAATCATTGCAATAATGACTCTCGTCGGCTTGATGAGCGGCGTACTCTCAAACACCGGAACAGCGGCAGTCTTGATTCCTGTCGTAATCGGAATCTCCGCCAAGTCAGGCTTCAAACGTTCGCGTCTCCTCATGCCCCTTGTTTTCGCGGCGGCCATGGGCGGAAATCTCTCGATGATCGGCGCGCCAGGCAATCTCATTGCTCAGTCAACTCTCACTAAGGCAGGGCTTGAGGGCTTCGGGTTCTTTGAGTATGCGATTGTAGGACTTCCGATTCTTGTTGTTGGCATTATTTTCTACGCTACGGTCGGCTTCTATCTTCTTCCTAATCATGAGCCTAAAGGCGATGGAGTCTTTGACGTTCAGAAGGACTTCTCAGCTGTTCCCCAATGGAAGAAAACTCTGTCGCTTGTAATTCTTGTTGCGACGCTTCTGGGAATGATTTTCGAGAAACAGATTCACATTCCTCTCAATATTACAGGCTGTATCGGAGCAATCTTGTTGATTCTCTTCAACGTCATATCCGAAGACGACGCTCTGAAATCAATCGACCTCAAGACAATATTCCTTTTCGGCGGAACTCTCTCGCTGGCAACGGCACTCGACAAGACAGGCGCAGGCCGTCTTATTGCCGAGAAGGTCATAGGCGCGCTGGGCGAGAATCCTTCACCGACGATGTTCACGTTCGTCGTCTTCATTCTGTGCTGCGTGATGACGAACTTCATGAGCAACACAGCGACTACAGCTCTCATGGCTCCGATTTGCCTCTCGATAGCTCAGGGAATGAACGCTGACCCTCGCGCCGTCCTCATGGCCTGCGTAATCGGAGGCTCATGCGCTTATGCAACACCGATAGGAATGCCGGCTAACACAATGGTCGTCGGAGCAGGGGACTACAGATTCATGGACTACGTGAAAGCGGGCCTGCCGTTAATCGTTATTGCAACTATCGTAAGCATGATATTACTGCCGTGGGCGTTCCCGTTCTTCCCGGCATAATATAGAAATTCAAAAAGGGGGTAAACACTATATGAATCAGGTCGAGAAAATGACGAACATGATAGCAAAGTTCGTTGGACACACCGCGAAGAAACTTCCTGATGACGTTATCGCAAAACTTCAGGAACTACGCGCGAAAGAGGACAGCCCTATGGCGAAGGTTATCTATGATACGATGTTCAGGAATCAGGAACTCGCCGTAAAGCTCGACAGGCCGTCATGTCAGGACACTGGAGTCCTTCAGTTCTGGGTGAAGTGCGGAACGAAATTCCCGCTCATTGATGACCTCGAAGCTCTCCTCAAGGAAGCTGTAATCAAAGCAACGTTCGAGACACCGCTGCGCCACAATTCGGTTGAAACTTTCGACGAGTACAACACCGGCAAGAACGTCGGCAAAGGAACTCCCACAGTGTTCTGGGACATCGTTCCTCATTCCGATAAGTGCGAGATTTACACGTACATGGCCGGCGGCGGCTGCACACTTCCGGGTCATGCGATGGTTCTGATGCCCGGTGAAGGTTACGAGGGTGTAACGAGATTCGTCCTCGACAGAATGACGACTTACGGACTCAATGCCTGCCCTCCGCTTCTTGTTGGAGTCGGTGTCGCAACGTCCGTAGAAACGGCTGCCCTACTCTCAAAGAAGGCACTGATGCGCCCGATAGGTTCACACAACCCCAATGAGAGAGCCGCGAAAATGGAGAAGCTCCTTGAGGACGGCATCAACGCAATCGGTCTCGGGCCTCAGGGAATGGGCGGCAACTATGCTGTCATGGGCGTGAACATCGAGAACACCGCAAGACACCCGTCAGCAATCGGAGTCGCTGTGAACGTAGGGTGCTGGAGCCACAGAAGAGGACATATAATCTTCGACAAGGATCTCAACTATGAGATAACGAGCCATTCGGGGGTGACGCTATAATGTCAGTAGAAATCAGAGACGGCAAGAAAATTCTCGTAACGCCGATAAGCGCGGAAGACCTCGCGGACATCAAGATTGGCGACATCGTATACCTTTCGGGAAGCCTGACGACATGCAGGGACGTAGCACACAGGAGAGTTGTTGAGGAAGGCAGGGAGATTCCTGTTGACGTTCGCAACAACGCGATACTTCACGCCGGGCCGATAATCCGTCCGATTGACCCGGACAACGGGAAGTTCGAGATGGTCTCAGTAGGGCCTACAACGTCGATGAGAATGGAGAAGTTCGAGTACGATTTCGTGAAGATAACGGGAGTTCGCGTAATCGTCGGCAAAGGCGGAATGAAGGAGAACACGTCAAACGCCTGCAAGGACTTCGGCTGCATTCACTGCGTAATTCCGGCGGGTAATGCTGTCGTTGCGGCGGTA
>JAFRSL010000243.1 GCA_017427625.1 Synergistaceae bacterium
CGCATAACCTCAGAAGTCCTCGAGAAAGCACCGCTTCACACAATCATGACTGTAACGGGAGACGGCATATACCCTGAGAAGCGCATAGATTTCACGCCTTACATCAAGAACAGAAAATCAATCGAGGAAGTTACAGGGAGAATCAATGACTCGCTTGCTGAGATTGCATTCCGTATTCTTAAGGGCGAGCCGTTGTTCAGGGGACTTTACGCGAGCGGTGGAGATGTTACGCAGGCTTTGTGCAGGCGTTTCGGAGCTTCGGGGCTTAACTTGAAGGGTGAGGTTCTGCCTCTTGCGGCTTACGGTCTAATGCTTGGCGGGAACTTCAGCGGCTTGCACGTTGTAACAAAGGGCGGTAGTCAGGGAAATTCAGACGCTATAAACCGGTGTGTGAACTACCTGAAGGAAAAGTTATACATTTAAGGGGGGAATTTTTATGACAAAACCTGTTATCGCTGTACCTATCGGAGACCCTGCTGGAGTGGGGCCTGAAATCGTGGTGAAAGCCCTGACGAGTGATACTGTCCGTGAAAATGCGAACTGTATCATAATCGGGGACAAGAAGGTAATCGACAAGGCGATCGCTCTCACTGGGGCAGGCTTGACCGTACACACATGCAACGGTGTCAAAGATGCTGACTTCAGGGACGGTGTTCTGAATCTCATCGACCTCGATAACATCGACATGGCCTCTTTTGCTTACGGTAAAGTTCAGGCGATGTGCGGACGAGCTGCCTATGAGTACATCGAGAGAAGCATCAAGCTAGCAATGGACGGAGAAGCCGCCGCAGTAGCGACAACTCCAATCAACAAAGAAGCACTCCATGCTGCTAATGTTCCTTTCATCGGGCACACTGAGATATTCGGTGCTTTGACCGGCACAGAAGACCCGTTGACCATGTTCGAGACAAACGGTCTGAGAGTGTTCTTCCTGACGCGACACTTATCACTCCTCCAAATGCTCGGGCAAATCAAGAAGGACAAGATCGTCTCATGCGTCAAAGAATGTATCGCGGCTCTTGAGCGTTTGGGAGTAACGGGCGGGACTATGGCTGTCGCGGGATTGAATCCTCATTGCGGAGAGCATGGCCTTTTCGGCTGGGACGAAGTCAACGAGATTGAACCGGCGGTTGAACAGCTCAAAGCAGAGGGCTACAAAGTTGCAGGACCAATAGGAGCGGACTCAGTGTTTCATCAGGCAGCACAGGGACGTTACAGCAGCGTTCTTTCGCTCTACCACGATCAGGGACACATAGCAACGAAGACTCTCGATTTTGAGCGGACAATCTCAATCACAAACGGTATGCCAATTCTCCGCACGAGCGTTGATCATGGTACAGCGTTCGACATCGCGGGGAAGAATATCGTCAGCGAGGTAAGCATGGTTGAAGCTATAAGGCTTGCTGCAAAGTACGCGCCTTACTTCACGAAGAACAAGTAAGAGGAGGAAAAAGTAATGACATCAGCAATAAGCGGCAATCAAATGTTCATTGGTCTTCTCGTCGGAATAGCTCTGTTAATATTCCTGGTACTGAAGACGAAGGTTCAGGCGTTTCTGGCACTCATTCTCTGCACGGTCGTAGTCGGTGCTGTCGGCGGAATGCCGTTGCTCAACACGACTTTTGTGGGGGCTGACGGAGCAAATCACACGGGAAGCATAATCAGCTCCATAACAAACGGTTTCGGCGGAACTCTGAGCAGTATCGGAATCATCATAGGCTTCGGTGTTATGATGGGTCAGATATTCGAGGCAACAGGAGCGGCAAAGCGAATGGCTCATACCTTCCTGAAGATGTTCGGGAGAGGACGTGAAGAAGAAGCCCTCGCGTTCACAGGATTCTTGGTCTCAATTCCTATCTTCTGTGACTCAGGTTTCGTAGTCCTTGCCCCAATCGCGAAGGCACTCTCGAAAGTAACAAAGAAGTCAATCATCGGCTTGGGAGTTTCCCTTGCTGCCGGACTCGTCATTACTCACTCGCTCGTTCCTCCAACTCCCGGCCCTCTCGGTGTCTGCGGAATTTTCGGCGTTGACGTTGGCGGATACATACTGTTGAGCATTGTCCTCGCAATCCCCATGACAGCCGCCTGCATTTGGTACGCAAGAAGAAGCCTCGCAAAGAAATACTACTGGCTCATGGACGAGAATGACAACGTCGTGAAAGCTGAGTACCAAGCCCCTGACTACGATGCGGCATTCAACATGGACATGACAGGTGTACCCGGGACAATGGAGTCGTTCATGCCCTTGATACTCCCGATCATCCTGATACTCATCAACACGGTTGCTTCAGCTCTGAAAATGACGACGGGATTCATGGAGCCTGTAATCTTCTTGGGACAGCCCATAGTTGCAGTAGGTCTCGGACTCATCGTCGCAATCTTCACGCTTGCACGCAACATGACCCGCGAGAATGCGTTGATGGAGATGGAGAAGGGAATGGCCAGCGCAGGAATAATCCTTCTTGTTACCGGAGGCGGCGGAGCATTGGGGAGAATAATTCAGGACTCAGGACTCGGCGCATTCATGGCCGCGAAACTCTCACAGAGTGCAATTCCTCTGGTAATCCTTCCTCTCGTCGTATCAACGGCAATGCGCTTCATTCAGGGTTCGGGAACTGTAGCTATGGTAACGGCGGCAAGCATAACCGCTCCGATACTCAATGACGCGGGTGTGAATCCTCTTCTCGGTGTCGTAGCGTGCTGCGTGGGATCGCTGTTCTTCGGGTACTTCAACGACAGCTACTTCTGGGTCGTGAACAGGACGCTCGGAGTCAGTGAGGCAAAGGATCAGATAAAGATTTGGTCATTCACAAGCACGATCGCTTGGGCAGTCGGAGTTGTCGAAATACTAATCCTCAGCCGTTTCATGTAAGATAGAGAAAAGAATCCCCCGGCCATTTTCTGACTGGGGGAATTTTTTCGTTGTTACCGTCGCAAAACTTTCGAGAGAAACTCTATCGTTCGAGGCTGCTGCGGGTGGTCAAAGACTTCTTCGGGCGTACCTTCCTCGCTTATTACTCCCTTATCGATGAAAAGTACCCTGTCCGCAATCTTGTGGGCAAATCCCATCTCGTGAGTAACAAGATACATAGTCATTCCGTCATCAGCAAGCTCCTTCATGACATCAAGGACCTCGCCGATCATCTCAGGGTCAAGCGCGCTCGTAGGCTCGTCGAAAAGAAGAACATCAGGACTCATCGCCATAGCCCGCGCAATTGCAACCCTCTGCTTCTGTCCGCCCGATAACCTGTCAGGCCACTCGTCGATTTTGTCAGCAAGTCCGACTCTCGCCAAAAGCTCCTTTGCCTTAGCGTCTGCCTCGTCCTGCGTCATAATCTTCTGGTCAACAGGCGCAAGCGTCAGGTTCTTCCTAACCGTCAAATGCGGGAAAAGATAGAAATGCTGGAACACCATTCCCATCTTACGGCGAACTAGGTTAATGTCGCACTTAGGGGACGTAATATCCTCGCCCTTGAACGTGATCACGCCCGATGTAGGCTCCTCCATTCGGTTGAGGCAGCGGAGGAAGGTTGATTTCCCGGAACCTGAAGGCCCGATTACAGCGATCTTCTCACCC
>JAFRSL010000244.1 GCA_017427625.1 Synergistaceae bacterium
GTGTCAAATGTGGACGAGAACAGTAAACCGCTGGTAATCGAAAGGGATAGACAGCCTGTTTTCGTGAACAATAAAAACGTGCCTGGGGAGATTCGAACTCCCGACCTTTGGCTCCGGAGGCCAACGCTCTATCCGCTGAGCTACAGGCACAGAACTGCAACAGGGAGAATTATATCACTCCCTGAGCAATCCTCGTAAAGAATTTTATCAGCGGCTCGGAGTAAAGTCCGTAAAGGAACGACCCTGCCGCCAATATCCCAAGAGGCACAAGCATCTCATAGCCCGGATCTTTCACGCCTTTGTTCGCGGTCTTGAAGTCGAAATTCTGTCCCGGCATTATGAATATGCTGAATATCGAGAAAACGTAAAGCACCGTCAGAACCGCCGACACCGCAAGCATTGCCACGCCCGCATGACCCATTGAGACCGCCGCCGCAGCAGTACCAAGCTCCCACTTTCCCATGAAGCCCGCACTAGGAGGAAGCCCGCAGAGTGCAAGCCCCGAGATCAGAAGCGCGAGTGAAGTTTTCGGCATTCCGAGACCAAGACCGCGCATGTCGAAAAGGTATTCTCGTTCCGTCTGGCACAATACAGCCCCCGCGCAGAAGAAGAGATTTATCTTCATGACCGCGTGGCCTCCCATGTGCGTCAATGCTCCCGTCAACCCCTCCGGCGTGAGCAAAAGAACTCCCAGCAAAATATATGAGAGCTGGCTTATCGTTGAGTACGCGAATCTTCGCTTCAAGTGCTGAGTTGCGAGTGCCATTGATGAGCCGTAGATTATAGTTACGCATACCATCGTGAACGCAGCATACTGCGCCCAAGTTCCCGCGAGTGTCTCAGGTTCAAAGACGTACCATGTCAGCCTGATAACCGCGAAAATTCCGGCCTTTACGACTGCGACAGCGTGAAGAAGTGCTGTAACTGGTGTAGGTGCTACTGATGCTGACGGTAACCAGCCATGAAACGGGAAAACCGCCGCTTTAACGCCGAAGCCCAAGAATCCCAAGAACCACGCGACGAGGAACATGTTATCGGGCTTGTTGGGCCAGATTCCGAAAGTTCCGCCCATTCTGAAGGACTCGCCTCCGCCCTGAGACATCGCATACGTCAGCGCAATGAAAGCACACGCCGCGCCCGCAACGGAATACGTGAGGTATTTTCGCCCCGCGTACCTTGCCCGTCCGTCCATTTCGTGCATCACGAGAGGAAGGGTCGTCAGCGTCATGACCTCGTAGAATAGATAGAGAGTGAGGAGGTCGGACGATAACGCTATTCCCGCGACGACTCCATACGTCAGGACGAACCAGCCGAAGAACGATGTCTCACGGTGTTCGTGGCTCATGTACTCGAATGCGTAGAGCGTAGTGAGCGGCCAAAGTAGCGCAATGAGTACGGCGAATACCATTCCGAGACCGTCAAGCCTCAGCGAGAAGCCCGCGCGCTCGGAGAAACGGAAGAGGGTCAATGCGTTCGCGGGAGGGTAGATTACAAGGAGGAGTATTGCGGCTGTGTTGAGGATTACGCAAGACTCGATGAAGATGTTACGCTGTGTCCGGCTCTTGAAGTTCAGCGTTGTTATTAGGAGCGCGGAGATTGCGGGGATCAGTATCGGTAGAAGGAGTAATTTTTCGTTCATGGCCGTATCACCTCGTGAAGCGTATTGATACACTCAAGAAGAAAACCGTCAGCAAAAATATTGCCGCGATAAGAACTAAGTCCCAGCTTAGATTGCTGCCCTTCGCCTCAAGTGAGCGTACTTTCTCCCGCAAGCCTTCCATGTCTCTGTCAAGCCTGCGAATATCAAGCCTCATATCCGCAAGCAAGAACTCTATCCTTGAGACAGCCGCCTCTATCTTCTCGTCGAGCCTGCGAATCTCAGCATCATGGACATCCTTGCGTACAAATTCTTCATTCATTGCCCAAAACCTCCTGCCCGTAAAATTTTCTGGAATGTCAAAATTATACACGATGAACTATATTTTGACCCGTTCCCTGTCAGGATGCTCACCGCTCCAGCCCATAGGCGGCATGTTCTCAATCCGCGAAATATCCTCGTCATCAATCTCGAAGTCAAGGCACTCAAGATTCTCACGAAGCCTCTCAGGTGTCGATGCTTTCGGCAGAGGCATGACGCCCTCCTGAATGCAGAAGCGTATACATACCTGCGCGGGCGTAACGTGATACTTCCCCGCAAGCTCAATTATCAGCTCATCAGCGAGCACCCTTCCCCTTCCAATTGGACTCCACGCCTGAACCTGAATCCCCTCACGCCTGTAATATTCCAGCGCAAATGCCTGAGTGTGCCCCGCGTGAAATTCGAGCTGTGCGATTGACGGCCTCACCCTGCAATGAGCAAGTATGTTCTCAGAATGGTAAGGGAGAAAATTGCTGAGACCTAACGCGCGGATTTTCCCTTTCGAGTGCAAATCTTCCATTGCCCGCCAAGTCTCAAGGTCGAGGGCTTTCCATTCCCGAAGTTCAAGGTTTGGGCGGGGCCAGTGTATCATCAGAACATCGAGGTAATCCGTCCTCAAATTCTCAAGCGTCCGCGAAAATGACTTCATGGTGCTGTCATATCCCATGTCTGAACGCCATATTTTTGACGCAATGAAAACTTCTTCCCGCTTAACGCCTGTTTGCTCCAATGCCATCGAAATATCCCGCTCATTGCCATAATACGATGCTGTGTCGAGATATTTATATCCTCCTTCAAGCGCGCTAACGATAGATTCAAGTTCCGACTTGTAAGTTCCGAAACCCATAATAGGAATCGTAAGGCCGTTATTCAGTTTCAGAGTACGCACGAAAATTCCTCCTTATAAAAATTGTGTGAGGCTTTATGTTTAGCACATTTACGAGAAAATTTTTAGGGGAAAATTATGGAAATTTTTGCGGAAAATTTGACAAACTGAAAAAAAGGCGTAAAATTCCGGCTCAAATCAATTCAATACATATTGCGAGTGTAGACAATATCTTTTCGGACTACCTTTCAGAGAATACAATCGCCGGGAGAGATCGCAAATCCCCCGGCTCAAAACCTCCCATTTCAATCACTTGTTGAGAAAAGCAGTGACCCTTTCCTTGACCCGTGAACCGTCTGCCTGACCTTTTGCTTTCGACATCACAGCCTTCATGAGCTTGCCCATGTCTTTTGGCGACGATGCGTTGATCTCCTTCGCTGCCTCAGAAATCATGGCGTCAATTTCGTCATCACCGAGCTGTTTCGGCAAGTACGGCTCAAGTATCTTGACCTCAGAAAGTTCCGACTCCGCGCGGTCATTTGCTCCTCCGGCCTTATACTGTTCAGCAGCGTCCTTTCTCTGCTTTATGAGCTTGCGGATTACGGCGTAGACATCATCGTCAGTTATCTCGACGGATTTTCCTTTGTCAGCCTGTAATTTCTGGAGTTCAGCCTTGAGCATCCTGAGGGTGGAAAGTCTCGGTTCTTCGCGCGACTTCATGGCTTGGGTTAAATCGTGAGTAATATCCTGTAAAAGCATCGTTAATTTCCTCCTTACACAAAAAACGGGAGCATATTTCAGCCCCCGTAAACGTTCAAACTGTTAGCCTGGATTCCTGCGGCGCATTGATTTCCTTTTACGGGCTGCTTCGGCGCGCTTTATTTTCTTAGCGTCGCTGGGCTTCTCGTAATGTTCGCGCTTTCTGGCTTCTCTAAGCGTCCCTACTCTGGCAACCTCACGTCTGAATCTCTTGAGGGTGTCCTCGATCTGCTCGCCTTCTTTGCGTACTACAGTAGTCATGTTACATTCCCTCCCTTCGGGGTATCTTACAGCATGGGAACTCGGTTAGCCCGGAGGCCAGCCGAGATTGCGTCCTGCCAGCAGGTGAAGGTGAAGGTGAGGTACTGACTGCCCGCCCTGTTCTCCCGTATTGATCACCATGCGATAGCCGTCTGCCTCAAGACCTAATTCGCGTGCAATTTTCACGGCACTGCCCATTAAGCTGCTCCACACTGAGGAGTCATCAACAGCTGCGGAGGAGGCTATATGCTTCTTTGGAATAACGAGTACATGAACGGGTGCCTGCGGGTTAACATCGCGGAAGGCCGCCACGTTTTCATCCTCATATACGAAGTCCGACGGAATTTCTCCGTTAGCAATCTTGCAGAAAATACAATCACTCATGATTTTTTCGCCTCCTCTGAAATGACATGCTAATTTTATAACATAATTGGAGACTTCTCAAATTGAAATATACTTAACTTTTCACGAGTGCAATTTTCAGCAAGAAAAACTCGCGTTCTACTTCCCCAGTATGTCAGCCAAATCCTTCTCAGGTGTTGTGATCGGCTTGATCCCAAAATTCTCAACGAGGTAATTCAGAACGTTCGGCGAAACGAAAGCTGGAAGTGTAGGCCCGAGACGTATATTCTTGATTCCCAGCGACAGAAGCGTCAGCAATATGCACACGGCCTTCTGTTCGTACCATGAGAGCACCAAGCTCAGCGGCAAGTCATTTACACCGCACTTGAACGCATCAGCCAGAGCTAGTGCCACCTGAATCGCCGAGTAAGCATCGTTGCACTGCCCTATGTCGAGAAGTCTCGGGATTCCTCCAATCGTCCCCAAATCCAAATCGTTGAAGCGAAACTTTCCGCAGGCAAGCGTAAGAATCACCGTATCATTCGGAGCGTTCTTCACGAAATCGCGGTAATAACTCCTTCCTGACCTCGCACCGTCGCAGCCCCCAACGAGGAAGAAATGACGTATTGCCCCTGACTTCACGGCCTCGATAACTTTGTCCGCTACTCCAAGTACCGCGCCATGTCCGAAGCCCGTCATTAAACTCCCGCCCGGAACATCATGATCATAGCCTCCGAGTTCGAGTGCCTTCGCGATTACGGGTGAGAAGTCGCGCCCTTCAATGTGAGTAACACCGTCAAACTCAACGAGTCCAGCCGTAAATACGCGGTCAATGTAGCTTGACTTCGGAGGCATAAGGCAGTTTGTAGTGAAGACCAGCGCGCCGGGTACTGCATCAAATTCCTTCTGCTGGTTCTGCCAAGCTGTCCCAAAATTCCCCTTGAGGTGCGAGAATTTCCGAAGCTCTGGGTATCCGTGAGCAGGCAACATTTCACCGTGAGTGTAGACGTTGATGCCCTTGCCCTCAGTCTGACGTAAAAGTTCCTCCAAGTCCTTGAGGTCATGGCCTGTTATGACGATGAACGGGCCTTTCTCGACTCCTGTGCTCACTGTTACGGGCGATGGGGTTCCGTAAGTCTCAGTGTTAGCCTTGTCGAGCAGAGCCATGCACTTCAGGTTTACCTGCCCTGTTTCCATGACTAGCGGCAATAATTCATTCATTCCGTAATCATCATGTCCCAAAGCCGCCATAGCTTTCACGAAGAATTTGTTGACCTCATCATCACTATAGCCCAAAGCCCTGGCATGGTAAGCGTAAGCCGACATTACTCGAAGCCCGAAGAGTATCAGCGATTTCAGGGAACGTATATCCTCATTGGCATTCCAGATTTTAGCCATGTCGTAAGGTGATGAGGCTGTACGTTTTGTGATTGCGCTGACTTTTTCCGCGCTGAAGTTCACATTTGTTA
>JAFRSL010000245.1 GCA_017427625.1 Synergistaceae bacterium
GCAGGTATGAAGTTCATCACGTCATCGAGTCTCGCCGAAGCTGTACCGAATGTCCCCATGCTCTCATAGCCCAGCATCGAGTCAAGCGTACTCGCCGCCTTGAACAGCCATACACAAACACACGCTCCGTAATCTGGATCCAAAGCATTGCCGACAGCAGCAAAGAATATCACAGACATCACACCGTCAACAGAATTTTCCGCGATCGTCTCAATTACAGCCCTGACGATCTCAGTCTCGTTGAGATTCGCTGTGTCACGTCCAACTACATAGGACAAGTACACACGCGCGCGCGCAATATCATGGGTGATTAGGGATTGGTATACCGGCCTGGTCTCGTCCTTGAGATCACGCCATGCAAGAGCTGAGTACAGCAAGTACACTTTCATAGCGATGTTGAAGCCCGAAATGTAAAGCAAAATCCGCACAAAAAGCCCCGCAATCACAAGTGTGATAACCATTACAGCGAGGCCGATTAGAAAAGAGTTGACAAAATTGCGTAACCTATTATAACAGAAATCTATTAAATTGCCGATTAGTCTTACAGGGTGTGGAAAGTTTCGGGGGTCTCCGAGTATCGCATCAAGTGCTACAGCCAGGCAGAGTATAAGCGGAAATTCCAATTAATTTTTCACGCACCCAATTCCGCAGGCAGCGCATCCACTCCGGCAATCCTGCGTCAATTCGCCCCTGTATGCCCTGTGCCGCTCGTTGAGGAGAAATCTCTTGCTCACGCCAACGTTCACGAAGTCCCAAGGAAGTGCCTCTGCTTCGTCACGTTCGCGCGTATAATTCTCAGGGTCAACACCGCAATGCTCAAACGCCTCAAGCCACCGTTGAAGGTCGAAATGCTCCGTCCAGTTGTCGAAACCTGCTCCAGTCTCCCATGCCCGGAAAATTACATCGCCTGTCCTCCTGTCTCCCCGTGAAAGTACACCCTCCAGGAATGTCTGTTCAGGCTCGTGGTAATTCACTGAGATATTGCGGTCGTGAACCTGCGATTTTATTCGGCGGCCTTTCTCGCGCAATTCATCTATTGAGTTCTGACGTTCCCATTGGAAGGGA
Source organism: Synergistaceae bacterium (assembly GCA_017427625.1). GTDB lineage: Bacteria > Synergistota > Synergistia > Synergistales > Aminobacteriaceae > JAFUXM01. Next base: position 1,066 of record JAFRSL010000245.1, read on the forward strand.
GTATGAGCTTTGGGGACAAATCCGGATACTGATACGCTCACTGTGGCGCGCTTACGTCCCATCGAACGGGCGAGTTTTAGGGTTGAATGCGAGATTTCGGCGATTGCGTCAAGGTCGTCATCGGTCTCTGTCGGCAACCCCATCATGAAGTACAGTTTCACTCTCTCCCAGCCCCGCGAGAATATTTCTTTGAGGCAACCCGTAATCATATCCTCTGTGATCCCTTTGTTGATTACATCTCGGAGGCGTTGAGTTCCGGCTTCGGGCGCGAAGGTTATACCGCCATGCTTTGAGCGCAATCCCTCCAGTTTTTCGGCAAGTCCAACGGAAAATCCATCCATTCTTAGGCTCGGAAGGCTAAGTTTCGAGTGCCTTTCGTTGAGCAATGGGGACAGATCGTCAATCAGCGTCTCAATCCCCGAATAATCGCATGATGCTAAGGAAAGCAATCCGGCTTCCTCCCAGCCTGTTGACGATATTATGTCCATGATTGACTTTGCGGCCTCAGATTCGGGACGCTCTCGGACTGGACGGTTCACCATTCCAGCCTGGCAGAATCGGCAGCCCCTTCCACAGCCACGAAACAGCTCAACTGCCGCCCGGTCATGTACTATGCTCACGCTCGGCACTATCATTGACGAAAGCGTGAAGAAGTCCTCTGAGTATTGGCGCTCGATTACTCCGCCAGAATAGCACGATGGCACGTAAAATCCCGGCAACTCAGCGACAGCCTTCAGTACCTCATCGCGGGGACGGCCTCTCATTCCTTCAACGACGGGCAACAGAGAGGGCAGCAACGCTTCAGCCTCACCTACCCCGAAAACGTCAATGAATCTCTCAAGGACTGCAGGGGTGTACGCTCCGTAACCTCCAGCGATTACAATGGGTGAATTTTCGTCTCTCGCACAATTAAGAACGCTCACTCCCGATAACAGTAACATGCTCAAAATGTTTGTGTAGCTCGTCTCGTGAGGCAGTGTGAACGCAAGAACGTCGAAGTCCTTTACGGGGCGTTTATGCTCGGTTGATGTTAGGGGGATATTTCGGGACAGCATCAATTCCTGCATGTCCGGCCATGGGCAGTATACACGGTCGGCTAGATAATTCTCACGCTGGATTAACGCCTCGATTATCTGGAAGCCGTAATAGCTCATTCCAGTCTCATAAACATCTGGGAACGCTAGGCATACTCGGAGCTTTGCGTCGTCCCACGAGATTTTTGCTGACGGTCTCCATTCACTGCCGCAGTAGCGTGACGGCCTCGAGACCTGCGACATTAACGCCCATTCTGGATTATTGAACTCGTCGAACTCTATCATAGCTGGCCGGGTAATACTTTCTTCTCTTTGACTGGGAATTTAGCATCAAACGCCTCGAAGTCTTCAGGGTTTCTTTCCGCGACAAAGTAGCACTCTGGCGGCGAGTATTCACCCGTTATGCCGTCAAGATAGCCTGCTGTAAGCTCCTTGCAAAGAAAGAACGGCGCGTCAGGTACTCCGTGATAGCGCAGTCCGAAGTTGCTCGCGCATGTGAAGCCGCTTTTACCGTAGAAGCCAATATTACCCTCGAAGCATACAGCTCCTATGCCGAGTTTTCTTGCCTCATTGAGTGAGTAGTCAAGCAACATTTTCCCGTAACCTCTGCGCTGATACTCCGGTGAAATGCAGATCGGTCCCATCGCGGAGACCGGGATATTCCGTCCATCATCGGCTTTGATATTTGCACGGACAAAAACGTTTTGGCCGATTATCTTCCCGTCATCCTCCATCACAAAATCAAGCTCGGAAATGAAGTCAGGATACTTTCTCATATGATGAAGTACATAATGCTCCGTGCAACCGGGACGGTAGACGTTCCAGAAAGCATTGCGGACTAAGTTCTCGACAGCTCGGTAATCTCTCTCTTCTTCTCTGCGTATTAACATAGTTCCTCCCTAAAATCTGTGCCTCAATCCTGCGTCCTCAACATGTATGCTCGCTACTAATCCCAGCGCGATGAAAGTTGCAAGAAGCGAACTGCCTCCATAACTCAAAAACGGCAATGGAAGCCCCGTAATCGGCAAAAGCCCTATGCTCATTCCCATGCTCTCGCACATCTGGAACCATAGCCACGACGCTACCCCTGCAACAAGTATCTTACAGCGACGCTCCTTGCTCCTTATTCCGGCTATCACTATTCTGTACAGTAAGACAGCAAACAGCGTAATCAATACCATGTTGCCGATGAAGCCAAATTCCTCACTGAATACGCTGAAAATGAAATCTGTGTGCGGCTCAGGAAGAAATTTCAGCTTGCTCTGCGTTCCCATCATGAAGCCCTTTCCTGATACCCCGCCTGAACCTACCGCTATCCTCGACTGTATAACGTTGTAGCCCGCGCCTAATGGGTCTCTCATTGGGTCAATGAATACGAGTATCCTGTTCTTCTGGTAATCCTTCAGCACGAAGAGAAAAAGCACCGGTATCGCCGAAAGTCCAAGCCCTACAAGTCCGCCCAAATACTTCATCGGTGTCCCGGCCGCAAGAAGCATTCCGAACGAGATCACCAAGTAAACCAGCGCACTACCTGCATCGGGCTGTATTAGCACCAGAAATACGGGCAGCATTATCACGCCCAGGCACATCATGAAAGTCTTGAAGTCCAGCGGTGGATAGCGGCTCAGGAATTTCGACATCATAAGGATTATTGAGACCTTCGCAAATTCTGACGGCTGAAATCTCACGCTCCCGAATCCAAGCCATGACTGCGCTCCGTTAACCTTCGGCGCAAACAGAGTCAGCAATAGGAACAATAGCATCAGGAAATACAGCGGATATGCTCCCTCAAGTAGCTTGTGATGCCCCACAATCATAATCAGAAGCATAGCTATCACGCTCACTGCAAGCCATGCTGCCTGTCGGAAAGCAAAATCGAAGCCGCGCCCTGCAGTCCCAGCAGCTGCACTGTATATGCAGAATACCCCCCACATTGACAGCGCAAGAGCGCAAATTAGCATTAGCCTGTCAGTGAGGGATAAATCTTCCTTCAATGAAGCCCAGAATGATTGCATCTTAGAGATTGGCTACTTTTCCGCGCTTTATCCTCAGTATCGGAATGTTTGCTACCAGCGCTACCGCATCGTCATCATGGTCAAGGTTGATCTCTATCTTCTGCGTGTCGATGTCCATATACTTCGCCAGAATGTCAACTATCTCGTCCCTGAGATTATCGAGCAACTGCGGCGATATGTCCGTTCTGTCATGTATCAGCACTATCTTGAGGCGGTCTTTTGCCTTCTGGCCTGAACCGTCGTTGCCTCCTCCGAATATTTTTTTCAGGAAATCCATGTATCAATCACCTCTTGCGTTTGTTTCCCGAGAAGAAGCGTTTAATCGCACTCAAGAAGCCCCTCGTTGCATAGCTCTCCAAGTCCATCAACGGAACATCGCGTCCCAATATCCTCTCGGCTATGTTCAAGTATGCGTGAGCCGCAGGGGAATCCAGCGTCATCGTCATGGGTTCGCCGTTGTTGGTTGAACGTATTACGCTCTCGTCCTCTGGCACTACACCGATCAGGTCGATCGAGAGAACGTCAAGAATGTCGTCCTTCGCAAGCATGTCGCCGTCTTGAACCATGTTGGGACGAAGACGGTTGATGATTAGGCGGATTGGAGACTTCCCCATTGATTCGAGCATTCCGATTATGCGGTCAGCGTCTCTTACGGCGGGGATTTCTGGGGTCGTTACAACCAGGGCTTCATCTGCACCGGCGGCGGCGTTCTTGAAACCTCCCTCAATTCCAGCGGGGCAGTCGAGAAGTATGAAGTCGAAATCTGGTTTCATCTCCTCAACTAACGCTACCATCTGCTCGGGATTTACGGCATCTTTCGTTCGGGTCTGGGCGGCTGGCAAAAGATATAAACCGGGAACGCGCTTGTCTTTTACGAGAGCTTGTGAGAGCTTGCAGGTCTTCTCGATAACGTCAATGAAGTTATAGACGACTCTGTTCTCCAGGCCCATTATGACATCAAGGTTACGCAGTCCTACATCGGCATCAATGGCCACAACTTTCTTCCCAAACTTCGCAAGGGCGGCGGCGATATTTGCGGTTGAGGTTGTTTTTCCGACCCCGCCCTTTCCTGAAGTCGTTACTATTACACGTGCTGACATTTAGATATTAGTACCCTCCTGTTCTAATTTTCGAGGCTGTAGAAATTTATTCTCGCGTATAACCGGCGTTCCGTCCTCAAGCGTAATTAACACGGATTTACGCCAGCATGTTGTTGACTTAGGGTCGGCAAAACAGAGCTTGTTCGCGATCCTGACCTGAGGTGTCTCAAACTGCCCTGCCCATACGAACACATCAGTCCTGCCGTAGCCTCCTGCGTGGACAACCCCGAGAAGTTTTCCCGCGACGATCACGCTTCCTCCGGCTACGATTTCCGCGCCCGGGTTCATGTGTCCCCAGACTAGAACATCGCCCTCTGTGTCAACCTTATGGCCTGACCTCATTGAGCCGTATACTATCTTGAGGGCGGGAATGTGATTGTGTTCATGGGAAGTTTCGGGGGATTCCGGCTTCTTTGCGTCAGAAAGATTCAGAGGCGGTTCTGTTACAGAGAGTCCGGCGGCTTTGAAGAGCTTTCGGGATTCCTCGCTTCCGGAAAGCCATGAGACAACACGGATTCCCTTTTCCCAGACTATGCTGTTGAGCATGTGAAGGATAAGTCTCCGCGAACATTCACGGCCGGAGAAATCCAAGGCTACTCCCTGCTCTTCGGGGAGCTTGTACGCGCTCGGCGGGATTCGGACCAGGAGCTTAAGGAGTTCGTCCTCTGAAAGTGCTTCGGGAAGGTAGAACTTTATTCCGTAATGCGTTCGTTCCAGCTTGATTTGCGTCCCTGTCCTTCGTAATTTGTTCAGTAATGGTATCTTCATCGTCAATTCTTCGTATCAAAAATTTGTATTGAGTATTATATCAGTGCGACAATAAGTGAGCGAGCATTTCTCCCACCATAGGCCCGGCAACACTGCTACCGTGCTTTCCGCCCTCAATCACCGCTACTGCGACATACTTTGGGTCTTCAGCCGGAGCATATCCAGCA
>JAFRSL010000246.1 GCA_017427625.1 Synergistaceae bacterium
ATATGACCTCAGCTCCCAAATCACGAAGCATGGCCGAAAGTTTTTCAGCGCGGCCTTGTGGACGGGTGATGATGATTCTTTTGCTGACGAGGGGCAATTTCTCACGCCATGAAAGATTGAGGGCCGCCGTTTTTCCTGCAACGATGACCGCCGGGGGAGCGATGCCGTTCTTCCTGACCGTATCAGAAAGTTCCGCAACCGTAGTCCTGAATGCCCGCTGTGATGATGTCGTCCCGTTCTGGATCACCGCGCAAGGAGTGTCAGGACACATCTCGGAAAGAAGCCTCGCTTGCAATACCTCAGAATTTCCAACGCCCATGAGGAATATTGATGTTGCCCCCGCAAAATCGGGTATCATGTCGTCACGGTCATGAGCCGTGAAAATGCTGACACCCGAGCAGTAATCGCGGTGTGTCGCAGGAATCCCAGCATATGCAGGGACGCTTATTGCTGACGTTACGCCTGGAACAACCTCGAAATCCAGCCCCGCGCGGATTATCGCTTCTGCCTCTTCACCGCCCCGACCGAAAATGTAAGGATCCCCGCCTTTGAGACGGACTATGTTTTTCCCCGACATTGCGTGAACTATCATGGCTGACTCGATTTCTGCCTGCGTCATCGTGTGATTGCCCGCGAATTTCCCAGCGTCAACTCTCTCTGCGTCCTCTGGAATCATCGCCAATATTCCTTCGCCGACAAGATGGTCGTAGATTACAACGTCAGCACGTTTGAGAACTTCATAGCCACGCAATGTCAGAAGCTCGGAATCTCCCGGACCTGCTCCAACGATATATATCATGACATTATCACCTCAGCTAATCTCATGCCTATACTCTCAGCTTCACGCCGACTCCCAGAAAGCATAGCCCGTTTAATCCTTCCTCCGTCAGCAAAAAATCCTCGCAATGTCATATACTCACCGTCAACCTCAGCGTATGCCCCAGCAGGAATGTTACAGCCCGAACCGAGACAGCGCGAAAAACTCCTCTCAGCAATCGCACAGAAATGAGCGTACTCATCATCTACGCACTCAAGGTATGGGTAATCCCTATCCGAACGGCCTTGACACGCCAATATCCCCTGACCCGGCGAAGGCACGATCTCGTCAGCCGTGAAAATCCTCGTTATCCTTTGAGAGAGTCCGAGACGTTCAAGTCCCGCAGCCGAAAGTACAAGCCCGGAGTATTCACCCTCATCAAGTTTCCGGAGACGTGTACCAATATTCCCGCGAACAGGCACAATCTTAGAGCCAGGATAGAGTCCGGCTAATTGCACCCTCCTCCTCGCTGATGACGTTCCTATTACGCCGCAATCACCGATTAGCGCGTCTCTTGGGTCTCCGCGTTTCGAGTATGCGACTATGGGCAAATCAGGCGCAATATTCGCTGGAAGATCCTTCAGGCTGTGTACGGCTATGTCGATTTCACCGCATCTCAACGATTCCTCAATTTCGTGAGTGAACATTCCCTTTATTCCTTGAGGGTCTGAACTGAATGCGGCCATGTTCTTATCGCCCGATGTCCTTATTGGGACGGGGATAATTTCAGCGTCCGGCCATGAAGCGCGTATCATGTCAGCAATAACTTTCACCTGCGCCAACGCTAATGGGCTTGAGCGTGTTCCTATTCTTATTGTGAGCAACTTTTCACCTTCCGTTAATGCTATACTACATCAATCACATTCTAATTGGAGCTGAAAATTTTACAATGCCTGAAGATTTAGACCCAACTACTGCCCGCCTGGTATCAGAACTTTCCGCCTTAATACTCCCTGCGCTCACGAAGTCTCTGACATCTGCCATACCCTCAAACGATTTCACGGGAGCTGTAGAACGTACCAGCAGAGTCGCCCAAGATTTGCGCTTGTCCGTCGAGAAGGCTGTGCGTTCAGGAATTGACGATTCGAGGGCGGGACGAAGCATGATTATGCAGTCTATGGGTACGATTCTTGAAGAGATTGCGGGATTGCGTAGGCTGCTTGAACGTTTGCCGGAAATTTTGGAGAACACCGTCAAGAACAGCCAGCCCGAAATCAAGATTGCTGACGTTAAACCTGACGACTCTGTTCCTGCCTCGCTGATGACCGAACTTGAAGGGATTTCCGAACGCATTGACACTCTCACTCAAGGGATAAAAGCATTCTTTGAGACTTACGCCGAACACCGCGAGAATGACGGAGCTATTCCTGAAATTCTGAGACCGTCATTTGATCCTGAGATGCTTTCGGGGCTTGAAGGACTTGTGAAGGCTGAAGGGAAATCGCACAGCAAGGAACTTTCCGAACTTTCGCGCGAGATTACGGCCATGACTGAGGAGAATAACACGGCACTTCTTCACGAGGTCAGAGAGGTCATTGCTGAGGAAGTTTCGGGGATTTCAGGAGGGGATCACGAGGGTCATTCAGGCGGTAACTCCGGCAGCACAAAGATGCTGAAGATTATCGCGTGTCTTTCGGGAGCTGGAGTGATTCTCTTGCTGGTTGAACTCCTCGTTCTTCTCTTCAAGTGAGATTGACATAGCTCCGAAATTTTTGGAAAAGGAGGATTTATTATGTTGAAGAAAATCTTACTATTGTTGCTTGTGTTTGCTTCTCCGGCGTTTGCTGTTGAGATTAACGCAGAGAATTTCCCGGACGAAAATTTCAGGCAGTTCTTGCTTACGGAGTTTGATATTGACGGAGACGATAATCTCTCACAGTCCGAAATAGCGGCAATCAATGAGCTAATCGTGAACGGCTGCGAAATCTCAAGCCTTCAGGGAATCGAGAACTTCACCGAGCTTGAATACCTTGACTGCGGGAACAATACCATCGCAAGCTTAGACCTCAGTGCGAACACGAAACTCACTGACATAATCTGCGACAACAATCTTCTTGAGACGCTCGACCTTTCGTCAAACACCGCGTTACTCAGCCTCAACTGCATGGACAACCTTCTCGTCTGGCTGAACATCGACAACTGCACAAGCCTCAATGCTCTTTTCATGTTGGGCAACAACCTCCCAGAACTCAACATCGCGGGCTGCCCAATGCTCTACAACATCGAGGACTCATTCATCAACTACTACTTTGACTTCGACGAGAACGTCACGGAGATTGTCTTTGAGCATGTCGACAACCCAAAGATTCCAGCGAAGCCCAGAATCACAACGTCAATAATCCCCGATGCCGAACTGGGGACCTCATTCTCGTTCCAGCTCAAAGCGCGGGGTACATCACCAATCACATGGTCAGCAGAAAATTTACCCGGCGGCCTAAGACTGAGCGGTGATATTATCACGGGAACTCCGACAATTTCGGGAGACTTTACATTCACGGCAAGGGCTGAAAATTCACTTGGCAATGATACGGCTTCGTTAAGGCTAGTTGTTGCGGATACGATTACTATCAATGCCGAGCATTTCCCTGATGAAAAGTTCAGGGTATTCCTGACGGTTCTTGAGCGTGATAGTTTTGACGGGGACGGGAAGTTTTCGAGGAATGAAATCGCACAAGTAAAAGACATAGACATCAGCGACGGTGTAGAGATCCTCATTGATGACGAGTATTTCTCCGGGAAAATAGAGAGCCTCGAAGGAATTGAGTTCTTCACATCGCTTGAAACACTCACGTGCGAAAACAACGCTCTCACAGGACTCAACCTTTCCGTCAACACTAACCTGAAGTATCTCCAATGCGGAAGAAACAGCATTACCTCACTGAATCTCAGCGGCTGTAATTCACTCGTCTCACTCGATTGCGCGACAAACTCAATCACTATTCTCGATCTTAGTGATAATTCAGCACTCAAAGAATGTTACTGCGATAACAATCCTCTTCAGTGGCTCAACATCGACAGCTGCACTGAGCTTTCCGCACTCAGCATCATGGGCGTGGATATTCCCAAGCTCAACATCGGAAGCTGCCCAAAGCTCTACACTAGGGAAGAAGTCTATGATTACGATGACGATGGCAACGAAGTCTTCACAGGCTACGCGTACACGTACAACTTCGATTTTGACGGCGATGTTACAGAAATCGTGTTTGAACACGTCGACAATCCCCTCGTAACCCTCAGCATAACTACAAGCAGTTTGAAGGTCGGAACGATCGGGAAGTCCTACAGCGTTACACTCAATGCAAAAGGGACTAAGCCCTACACATGGTCAGCAACGGGTCTTCCGGCAGGCCTGAAGTTCAGTGAGAAGGGGAAAATCTCCGGGAAGGCTACGGAGTTCGGGACGTTCAATGTAACATTCACGGTCTCAAACGAAACTGAAAGCACCTCGAAGGAATTAACGCTAACGATCAAGGGTATTGCGCCAAAGATTTCAGGTTCCCTCGCAAAAGCAGAACTCAGTGTACCATACAGTTCCGGCCTTAAACTCAAGAAGGGAAGCCTTCCAATCACATGGAACGTAACAGGCAATCTCC
>JAFRSL010000247.1 GCA_017427625.1 Synergistaceae bacterium
ACGTTGCGAGAATCAATGCGTAGTCCTCAGTTTCGGGGGATTGCGTTTTCCCAGTGAACGATGGCAGGCTCACGCTGTCAAGGCTGCACGTTATGCACGGCCATGTTGCGGAAAGCTCAGGGATTTCATGCTCTGTGATCACTGCGAAGGGTTTTATGAGATTCAGCGTCCCTGTGAGTGATTCGAGTCCGGCCTTCTCATTCAAAGGGCAGAAAATTCCGCCGAGCTTCCATGCCGCTAATGATAACGCTGGGATTAACGGCGAATTTCTCAGCATAACGACGAGTTTCTGACCCCGCGAAAATCCTGCGTTCCTCAATACAGCCTCGCAGTTGTTCACGAGCGATAACATGTCCGAGCGCGTGTACCATTTTCCGTCCCACCAGTATAATTTTGCTGACGGGTCTTCTTTCAGTTTCGGGATTATGATGTTTTCGAGACGTTCCATCTAGTTCTTCTCTCTTTCTTTCTGACGCAGTACGCGCCGTAAAATTTTCCCTGTTGACGAAATAGGCAGCGAGTCAACAAACTCAATGCTTCTCGGGACTTTGTAATGCGACAGCCTTTCCTTGCAGAACTTCACAAGCTCGCTCTCCGTAACCTCTGCCCCCTGCGTCTTCACGATGTATGCTTTCGGGACTTCACCGCTAATGTCGTTGGGCATTCCGACAACAACGGCCATGTTCACGGCGGGGTGTTCGGACAAAATCGCCTCGACCTCCTGCGGGTAAACATTGAAGCCTCCGACGATGATTATATCCGTAACGCGGTCGAGAATCTTGATGTAACCGTCCTCGCCAATCTTAACGTAATCGCCCGTATTGAACCAGCCGTCAACAAATCGCTCCTTGTTGATTTCGGGAGCATGATAGTACCCCGATGTTACGGACGGACCTTTGCACCACAATACGCCCTCGCCCGGAATTTCCAGCAACTCCCCTGCCTCGCTCCTAAGCTGAAGTTCAAAGCGCGGCAATGCTGGCCCTACTGTTCCGAGTTTGCGAACACTTGGCTTTGGGTTTACAGCAAGGACGGGCGAACACTCAGTGATCCCGTAGCCCTCGATTACAGGAACGCCGAAAGCAGCCGTAACTCTGTCGTCCATTTTGGGATTGTACCTGTCTCCGCCGGCAATGAGCAGCTTTATCCCTGACAGCTTTTTGCCCTGACGTTCGAGCAATGACGCAGCGAATCCCAGCATCGTCGGAACAAGAAGAAGAACCGTCGGGTGTGTCTCCTCGATTGCTTTGATGACGTTTGACGGAGGCATGAAGCCCGTAACGATGACCTGAGTCGCTTTCAGTACGAACGGAAGAATACAGCATATCGTGAACCCGAAAGCGTGGAAATTTGGAAGGACGTTGAGGAGTGAGTCTTCGGGCTGAAGGTCTGGGACGTGTTCGAGGCAGGCGTTGATGTTGTCGAGAATGTTGGAGTGAGTGAGGGGTACGGCTTTGGGGTCTCCAGTTGTTCCCGACGTTGAGAATATCACCGCGAGAGTCTTGTCGAAATCGTCTGCGGGCTGGGTCTTTCCTGTGAATTTCTCATTGCCTGAAATTTTCTCGTTCCCAAACCTCGCACACGGCCATGATGCTCCCTTGAGGGCTGACTCTAGTTTCTCGTTCACGCTCTCTGACAGTATCACCGCAAAAGGCTTCAAGAGGCCGAGAGTCTTCAAGAGCGAAATCTCCCCCGTCTTCTCGTTCAGCGGGCAGAATACCCCTCCTAGCCTCCACGTCGCAAGGATTATTGCCAGCGTCATCGGTGAATTCGGCATCAATACCGCGAGCCTCTGTCCCTCCGTGAAACCTGAAGCCCTCAGAATCTCCGTGCATTCGTCAGCAAGCCTCGCAAAATCCTTCCGGCTAATCCATTCATGATTGAACCAGCAGCATTTAGCGTCAGGCTTCGAGGCTAAATACTCGTCCATTATCTTATTCAGCATGATATTTCCCCTTTCTTGTTGTGATTATGACTGCCATTATTCCGGCAAGGAGCATAATGCCCGAATTACAGCCGCCGCTCGATCTTCCCACGCCTCTGGTATCACCGCTCTCTACATCAGGTGAGATAGGCGGTATATATACTTCCTCAACGAATACCGTGAAAGTAAGCGCCTCCTTCTTTCCCTCATATGGGAGCGTGTTCGTGTACAGAGTAATCTCAGATTCTCCCTCAGTGTTTCCAGCCTTGAGCCTCACGTTATTCTCAGGCGTAACATCAACCGAAACGATCTCAGGGCGCGATGAATTAGCCGTGAGAACGTAGCTGAGTCCATCGACATCATCAAGCTCATAGCGGTCAACAACAACATGAATCTCAGGCTTTATCGTTGCAGTCTCGCCGGGTACAAGCATTCTTGCTGAGACACCGGAAATTTCAGCGCGCAGCTCCGAGAAGTCTTCCTCTCCAACGTATACTCTCACAGCATTTGAGGGTACAGTTACCGCTTTGCCCTGAGAGTCCCAGCCATGAACTTCAGCCCATACGTCGGCACTCCCAATCCTGAAGGCTGTAACCCCTGAAGCTCCAGCTGTGATTGCGCTGGAGTTCGACGATTTCCACTCTATACCGTCAGGCGGAAAGTCCCCAGAGTTCAGCGAGGCTGTTTCAGGGTAAATGTCGAGGCTGAATTTCAGAGTGTCGCCTATCTTGATGTAGGGTACGCCCCTGAGTCCTGCTGTGCTTAGCGCGACGGCTGGAATCTCGTATGCCCCCGCGTCGTATGCTCCGAACTGAGGACGAACTGTCCCCGCGATGTCGTAGCTTGACGAATATTCAGCGTCACTGATGAAGTTGTAGGCGGGCGAGGACTTCGTGATTCGTACCATGCTAATCCCGTTGAATGTCTCGACTTTTGCGACTCCGTTCTCGGACACAAGGACATTGCTGACGACCTGGCCTGTACGGTCTGAGGGGTCTGTCGACGCGTTTGTTGAGCCTATCAGATTGTAGCGAGTGTAGATTGTTCCGCCCGACGAGTGAATGTCATCATTCCCGCTGTTCCCCGTTACGATTGACGAGAAGATGTGAGCCGTTCCAGCTGAGACTGCGAGACCTGCGCCGTTTGCCGAAGTGTTGGCCGTGATTGTGCAGTTACGGAAGATCGTCGGGTTGAGAACGTCGCTTCTTGTTACGCACACAGCACCGCCGTAATCCCTCGCTTTGTTGCCGTAGAGTATGCAGTTCAAGAACTCAGCCGATGCCCCGGAGCCGTCAACCTCAACTGCTCCCCCGTTTCCTGACTGCGCGTTTCCTTTCGTGAAGCTGAGACCGCTGAAGACTGCCCGGCCGTCCGTTACCCTGAAGAGCCTTCGAGTTTCCTCGCCCTCAATCAATGCTCCGTTTCCAGTGATTGTTACACCGCGAGTGAGAGTGAGTTCCCGCGAAAGGTGAAGGGTTTTCACGCTTGGTGAGACTGTGATGGTGCTTCCGTTTCCCGCGTTGACCTGCTGAACCGCCCATGCTAATGAGCCGTCGCCGTCTGGATTATTGTTGACGACATCGAAAGCTTGAGCCGGAAAAATTAAGGTGAGCAGAAAAATCCCCGTAAGCAAAAATCTTCCTGCCCTTGCGATTTTGAACATGCTAGTCATAAATCCTCCTGTTGAAAAATTTTTACGTTGTGCCTTATTTTATATCATTGTGATAGAATACTCAGTAACGCATAAAATTTCACGATAAAATTCCAGAGGGAGGGTTTATCTTTAATGAAGAGAAACTGGAAAACGATGGACGGCAACGAGGCAGTCGCTCACGTAGCGTATGCTTTCTCCGAGATGGCCACAATCTACCCGATTACGCCATCATCACCCATGCCCGAGCACATTGACGAATGGGCAGCTCACGGCCGCAAGAACATTTTCGGCCACACAGTCAAAGTAACCGAAATGCAGTCAGAAGCAGGAGCAGCAGGAGCCTGCCACGGCGCATTGTCAGCGGGCGCACTTGCAAGCACCTACACGGCATCACAGGGACTTCTCCTCATGATCCCGAACATGTACAAGATCGCCGGCGAGCTTCTTCCCGGAGTCTTCCATGTAACAGCAAGAGCAATCGCAATGCACGCGCTCTCAATCTTCGGAGACCATTCAGACGTTATGTCGACAAGAATGTGCGGCTTCACGATGATTGCGGGCGGCTCAGTTCAGGAAGCTCACGACATGGCCGCAGTTGCTCACCTTTCGGCAATCAAGTCGAGCGTACCCGTACTCAACTTCTTTGACGGATTCAGGACGAGCCACGAGATTCAGAAGGTTGACGCTTTCGACTATGCAGACCTCGCGAAACTCGTAGACTATGACGCAATCGCAGCATTCCGCGACCGTTCAATGCGCCCCGAAAAGCCCTACACGAAAGGCACAGCGCAGAACCCCGATATATTCTTCCAGGCGAAGGAAGCCTCACAGCCCTTCTACGACAAAGTACCCGACATCGTAGCCGGATACATGAAGGACATCAAGGGAATCTGCGGACGCGAGTATCACCCGTTCAACTACTACGGAGCTCCCGATGCTGAACGCGTAATCATCGCTATGGGTTCGGTATGTCAGGCAATCGAGGAGACAGTCGACTACCTCAACGCTAAAGGCGAGAAAGTCGGAGTCGTTGAAGTCCACCTTTACCGCCCGTTCTCACCAAAATATTTCTTCAGGGCATTACCCGCAACGGTGAAAGCTATCGCAGTACTTGACAGAGTTAAAGAAGTCGGCGCACTCGGAGGCCCGTTATATGAAGATGTCTGCTCATTATTTGCCGGAAATAGCAAAGCTCCTATAATTGTCGGCGGACGTTATGGACTCGGCTCAAAAGATACAAC
>JAFRSL010000248.1 GCA_017427625.1 Synergistaceae bacterium
CATTACGGCGGCGACTTCAGGCTTGCATGACCATTTAGGACAGCCCAAAAGTCCCGGCACTAGCCTGAATTTCGGGAACACGCTGTTGACCAGTTCGAGGCCGGAATATCTCCCGTCTCCGCGTCAATCCCGCCGATTATGTCGTTCGCTGTTACCAGTGAGGGCTTGAGGCGCGTGAATCCTACCTTGACCGTGCTGGCACTCGCTAACCTTCCGCCCTTGATGACCGAGAGAAGCGCGTTGCCGTCATCGTCATAACCGACAGAATAGTCAACACCTGCTGTGTATGTCGTTGTGCCGTCAAAGGTTAAGCCGTTCGCGAGGATTACGTCCTGCCCAAGATTCGCCGTCCCGTCTGTTATCGTGAAGTCGGCGGGGGCTACGGTCTCCTTGTGCTTTGACGGGTCAAGAACGTTGATTAACACGCACGGACTAACCGCAAACAGCGCAAATTGTGAGTATATGAACTCACCCAGGGTGTATTTCTCCCAGTCCTCCGAGAAGCCGAACATGCTCACGGCCTCGCTGTAGTTGTAGATTAGCTGAGGCTTGTTGACATTCCTCAATGCCTCCTCGTCTGTGGCAAGATGTATCGGGGCTGTGCCAACTATCACGGGAAGGCCTGCCTCTGTCCTGACGGGCGACGTTATCGATGTCGGGACTTCTGACTTGTAGACACCGTGCCTGAATGCCATTATTTCCTCACCTTCTTCTGCAACTCACGAAAAAGCCGGGACTCATTCGTTCCCGGCCTGCTTATTCTCTGCTTCATGTCCTCAACCTCACTCACTGGGACTATCATCTGCTGTATCTCTGGGAATTTCTCGACCGCCCGCTTCACGTACGGCGGCAATCCTCCCCTGAACACCTGAAATCTCATCAACGCCATCGCAAATATATTCGGCCCGGTGTAGATTTGTGGCTCTGACTCTGTGTCTGGCTCTGGGATTTCTTCTTCCTGCAAAATTTCATCGTCTTCCATTGGGACACACCCCCTCAAAAGTTCTCGGCATCAACGGCCTTCCTGTCTCCCATACCGTCTCGATCTGACCGAAATATATCGGCCATGCCTGCTCGTCAAACAGGTAATTCTTCATCGGCATCTCAAGCCTGTATCGCTTGTCCAGAACGCGCCCCGGCAATGTCAGCAAGTCCTGCCTCACAGTCTCGATGATGTTCAGCACGTCCCTGTAACCCTGACAGTCCGGCGACTCGTCATATGTCCCGACAAGAATCCTGACGTTCACGCGGGTCTGGGTCAGAGTGCCTTCCTCGCGGTCAGTGGCATCGTCCAGCTTCACGATCACGCACGGGAAATTGCTCTCAATGTCTGTGGGCGTGTATCCCTGCGGTGTCGTGGACTCTGTGTCGTCTTTGGGCTTCACCGTTACCGCTGACGGCTGGGGCAAGTACTGAGCGAATACTTTTACGGTCTGCAAGAGTCCGCTTTTGGCCGTAAGCTCGTAATCCCTGAACAGCTCCGTCAATCTCGCGACAAGAGCGTCAAGCAAAAATAATTCCGTCATTCCGTCTCCTTTGTCCAATGACCATAGCCCTGTGGCAACCTTCATGTAGGGCTTGTAGCTCATCAATAATCCCCTACGTGTTCAAGCTCGTGTATAAGCCGCTTCTCAAATGTTTCTCTGGCTCTCTCTTCCGCTTCGGCTACGGTTTCTTTGTTCTTCACAAGCTGTGTAACTGATGGACTGCGTAATGTTCTCAGTCTCTCATAGTCGCCAAATTTGTCCCTGATTGTCGGGAGCATTTCGCCGTTCTTGGCGGGCATGAGGAATGCCGGAGGAATAGGCTTCAGTCCCCCAACTCGTTTGACCGCACCGCGAAAAGTGCCATCTTTCACAGGAGGCTTCTTCGGGCTTATGTTGTAGTGAGACAGTAGCCTTCTGTAACTGCTTGCGATAACCGCTCCGTTCATGTTCCCGCCGTAAGATTTCTTCAACGTAAGGTGAGCGCGTACATATTGCTGTTTAACAAAATACTTGTGCGCTGTCTCCCTTACGCTTGTAGTCCTGAAAGTTTCAAGTGAACGGTCTATAGCAAGTGAGACTGACCGCCTTATTTCGTCGGGAGCTTCTTTGATGATTACACCTGCACGCCTTAATGCTGATGATACGTCAAAAGTCATGTATATAGGAACTGGCATTAGTTGTTCGCCTCCAGTACAATCCGCCACACCTGATCCTGTATCAGACGCGCCTCCGAGACCGTGTACATCTTCCCGTCAACCCTCAAAGGCTGTTCTGCGTTCACGCCGGATATTTCCTGCGCACGACAGAATAGTATTCCCCGGCTCTTGGTTATGCCTTCAGGAGTCGTGCCGTCAACATGAATGTTTATGCTCTGAGTACGCTTATCTCCCGTGAACACTGAGAGTATCTTTACGCCGTCTATGTCGTGAAACCTCGCAAACTCCGAGCTGTTGAACCAAGCCGCGCAATCATCAAGGTCTTGCGCAAGAAAGTCTAGGAACGTCTCATCTCGCGAGTAAACATCATGTATCGACTTTAACATTTTCCTGTGCAACGGGGGCTTCACGCTTCTTTGCGGCCTTCTGTGTCTTGACCTCCGCGACTGCTTCAGCCAATCTTTTGTCCACAAGCTCCTGTACTCCGGGAGTATCCGGCAAAACTTCTCCCGCTCTAAATATTCTCGTGCCGGAAATATACCGTCCATGTCTCAGTATTATCATGCCGCACCTGTGATTACGCCCTTCAGCACATACCAGCTCTTCAGGTCATGAGGCATTGGCAGGGGGCGTGATGAGATTGATACGAACTTCTGCGAGGGATTCTCCGTCCACCATCTGCGAGGGACATACTCCGTCATCTGCGTAACAAACTCCCCGCCCCGGTCAACATACGTTATCGCCCCGTAAAGCATTGAGTTCTTTTCTCGGCTTGACTGGATTATC